>JBEBJX010000047.1:0-15700 GCA_040079655.1 Sphingopyxis sp.
GCTCACCATTTCCATAGTCGCAACGAACCAGCGGTTTTTCATCGCGGATTCACCAGTGAATCCTTGGCGGTTCGAGCCCAGCAGGGCTCACCATTTCCATAGTCGCAACGAACCAGCGGTTTTTCATCGCGGATTCACCAGTGAATCCTTGGCGGTTCGAGCCCAGCAGGGCTCACCATTTCCACGCACAGGCCATCCGGGGGATGGCCGAGCATGGGAATCCCGTAGCGCAAGCGAAGGGGCTCCCTCGCGGTGGTCACGCCCCATCAACGTGGTGATAGCTCCCGCGAAAATAGAGCAGTGGCGCGCCATACGGTTCAAACTTTGCCTTGAGCACGCGGCCAATCAGGATGAAATGATCGCCCGCATCGTGCACTGCATGACGTGCGCATTCGAAACTGGCCAGCGAGCCATGGATGATTGGCGTGCCATATTCCCCGCAAGACCAGTCTGTGGCGGCGAACCTGTCCTCACCCTTGCCTGCAAAGCGATTGGAATCCGATTGCTGCCCCATGCGCAGCATATTGACAGCAAAGCGATCAGCCGTTGCGAGCACGGGCGCGGTCCCCGCATCATTAGCGATGCAGACCAGCAATAGCGGCGGGTCGAGCGACACAGAGGTAAAGCTGTTGACGGTCAGGCCAATCGGGGTGCCTACGCTATCCAGCGCAGTGACGATGGTCACCCCCGTGGCAAAACAGCCCAAAGCATCGCGCAACGTACGTGCATCAGACCCCTCACGATATTCGGGGGCCGCGCCGGTCTCCTCGCTCATAGCATCGCCCCATCATGTCGCGCGGCCGCTATCTGCGGTTCGTCATAGCCCAGCTCCGCGAGCAGTGCTGCGCCATCGGCCCCCAGTTGCGGCGCGGGCTGCGGATGGTCGGCAATGGTGGCGGAATATCGCGGCGCTGGCGCGGGCATAATCGTTCCGCCAACATCAATAAACGTCTGTCGCGCCACATTATGCGGATGCTGCGGCGCTTCATCCATAGTCAGCACGGGCGCAAAACAAATGTCGGTCATCTCCATGATTGCACACCATTCTCCGCGCGATTTGCTTTTGAACAATAGGGCCATTTTTTCCTTCAGCGCCGGCCATCGGCTCTGATCGGTCTGCGCATCAAAATCCGCATCGCAATCCAGCCCGGTGGCAGCGCGCAACATCGCATAAAACTGTGGTTCTATCGACCCTATGGCGACATATTTGCCGTCGCTACATTCGTAAGTGTCATAATAGGGCGCGCCGCCATCAAGCCGATTGACCTCGCGCTCGTCTGCCCAAACGCCCAGCGCCCGTGCGCCCCAGATCATCGAAGCAATCACCGCCGATCCATCGGTCATCGCACAGTCGATAACTTGGCCCTTTGCAGCATTTTTGACACCGAGGATGGCGCTGACCATGCCAAAGGCGAGCATCATGCCGCCGCCGCCAAAATCGCCGATATAATTGACCGGCGGGACCGGGCGCTCGCCAGCACGGCCAATGGTGTGCAGCACGCCCGACAGCGCGATATAATTGATGTCGTGACCCGCCGACCCTGCATAGGGGCCATATTGCCCCCACCCCGTCATCCGCCCGTAAACCAGCGCTGGATTATCGGCGAGCAGGATATCGGGGCCTAGGCCAAGCCGCTCCATAACCCCGGGGCGATACCCTTCGATGATACCGTCGGCGCTGCGACACAGGTCGCGCGCAATCGCCACCGCTTGCGGCTGTTTCATGTCGAGGCAGATCGAACGGCGGCTGCGCGCCAACGGGTCCTGGCGCAGCAGCATCGCGCCCGGGCGGTCGATACGGATAACCTCGGCACCATGGTCCGCCAACATCATCCCGCAAAAGGGGCCGGGGCCAATGCCTGCAAACTCTATAATGCGGATGCCCGCTAATGGTCCCGCCACTCATCCACTCCTATATCGCGCCTGTTATTGCGTCCGCAACATTTCGCCAGTGATCGCATAACCGCCGTTCAGCCAATCCACAATTTCGCGTGCAGCAGGGTGAGCAATCGGCGCGTAGCGCGCGACCAGCTTGGCCTTGCGTTCTGCGTTCAATCGGTCAAGCCCGCTGTCGGCCAGTGTCAGCAAATCGGCGGCGAGCATCGCGGCAAGCTCTGGTCCCACGGCAGCCTCCGCCGCAACGCGAAACGCTTTGCCATAGCAATAGTCCGGCCCTTGCGCGTAAAGCATCGGCAAAGTCAAAGCCGCTATAGAGCCCAGCGTCGGTTGCGACATCGGGTTAATGGCATGATGGGTCAATAACGGGCCAGCATTGGCGTTGCGCCCGGTAAAGCCGCGCAAATGGAGATATTGCGCCATACGCGGGCCATCATTGACCGGATAATTGTCCCACAGCGCAGGTTTTCGGCCTAGCCTTTCCGCCACATCAGCAAGGTGCCCGCACGATATTTCGCGTGCGCAAACCTCCTCTCCGGTCCAATATATCGCAATGGCCGGGTCGATGCCGCGCCCGAAATCCTCCAGATAGCGCGGCGGGCGCGCGCCAAATACACGGTCGAGCACAGGGTCGTCGCTATAATAGCTTGGGCAGGTGAAAATTCGCGTGGCGCGGCTGTGCGCGCTGGCAAAGGCGATGATCTCGGCCTGCCGCTGCGCCAAATCGGGCACATCGCCGTCCATATCGTCGAACAATATGGCGAGGTCATCGATGCCGATGGCGTCGAGCTGGGCCAGCTTGGCTTTCATTCCCGCGCGAACATCATCCGAAAAATCGAGGTGCGCGGCAAAGGGGGTCAACCCCACGCCAAAGCGCATGGAAAGTTGACGACAATGCTCAGAAAATTGCGATAAAGCGTTGATTTCGTTCTTTGAAAATGACTCTAACCATTGTTTGCGCAATTTTCCCTCAGCCTTGGGTGCATAGTGAAAATAGGAAAAGCCAGCGCCGCCGAGCCTAGTTGCCACAGCGGCGCGGTCTTCCCACGACCAGCTACGCCCAAAATAACCCTCGATGATCCCAAGTTCTGGCACAGGCGCGGCTAAGCTCCGCCAAGAGCGTAGGGGACTTCGCTCGCCTCATAGATGGTGATGCTGGGCGGACCCGCCGCCAAAGCGGCCATAGCCCTGACAAAAGCACCCGACTCAGGCACCGCGAAATGCGCTTTGAGTGCCGCCATATCTGCCCATTGCTCGACGAACACCAGTCGGTTTGCGTCCTCGGCATGGCGGTGCACATCGTGGCTGACACAGCCCGGCTCGGCGCGCGACCGCCGCACATGATCGAGGCTGATTGCCAATAATTCATCGATGGTTGCGGCGCTCCCCTCTATCGATCCCGTCACCAATATCATTCGCTCTCCCTCCCCCTCCCCGCTCAATAAAGCCAAAGCCCGCGTGTTTCCTCGGCCCATGCCGCCTCATCGGGAGCAGTCAACGCATCAAGATCCGCCGCGCCCGCCGCCGCATCATCAACCCATGCCCGCAACAATGGCGAGCCGTTGATAACGTCTATCGCCAGCACATCGTCGGTATATTCATATTTGAAATCCAGCCCGCGCCATAGCGGATAATCCGGATAGAGTTTGCGGATCGCCTTGAACGCCAGCGCCTGCACCCGCCATGGCCGGAACGCCGCGTGGTCATACCAAGAGCCTTCAGCATGGATGTGAACTCCATGGCATAAGGCATTCATATGTTTATGAAATGTCGGTTCAAAAGCCACTGCGCGTAGCTTGCATCCGCCTAGCCATTGCGGGGCGATAGATTGCATCGCCGCAATCACCGCACGCGCGCCAATGTCGGGCGCACCGAACAGCTCCAATGGCCGCGTCGTTCCGCGCCCTTCGCTCAATGTCGTCGCTTCCAGCATGACCGTGCCGGCATAGGCGCGCGCCATATTGAGGTTTGCCGCATTGGGGCTGGGGTTGATCCAGATGCGGTCCATTGGCCAGCCGAACCCTGGCGCCGCATCAGGGACATAGCCTGCCATCGCGATGACGCGATAATCAACGTCGAGCCGATAATGATCGACGAACCATTGGCCCATTTCGCCAAGCGTCAGCCCATGGCGCATCGGCATTGGCCCCGCGCCGACGAAACTCTCCCACCCAGCGCGCAAGGTCAGCCCCTCAATCGGGCGGCCAGCGGGGTTGGGCCTGTCGAGCACCCACACGGCCTTGCCATGCTTTGCCGCCGCCTCCAGCACATAGAGCAAGGTGGTGATAAAGGTATAGATGCGGCAGCCCAGGTCTTGCATATCGACGAGGATGATGTCGAACGTCTCCATCGATTGTGTGGTCGGGCGGCGGACCTCGCCATAAAGGCTGAACACCGGAACGCGGTGGACCGGATCGTCAAAATCGGGCGATTCGACCATATTATCCTGCTTGTCGCCACGCAACCCATGTTGCGGGCCAAAAGCAGCGGTGATGTTGACCCCGCAGCCGATCAGCGCATCGAGGCTGTGCGTCAGATCTGCTGTCACCGACGCTGGATGCGCGAGCAGCGCCACGCGCTTGCCATCAAGCGCTTTGCGAAGCTCTGCGTCGGCGAGCAGGCGGTCAATTCCAAATTGCACGGTCATGCTTTGTCCGGTGCCCCAAGGTGGAGCACAAAGCAATCGGGATGATGAAAATCGGGCGGCCCGGGCGGGTGTTTGAGCGCCCAATAGCTTTTGGTGCCGTCGACTTCCTCGATAACGGCACAAAGGGCGAGCGAGACCATGGAGTCCAGTTCATTTGGCGGCAATTCAGCATAAGCGGTGAGAGCAAATCGCTGTTCACTCTGTTCGACGAAAATATCCGGTTGCCGAAGGTCAAGGGCTGGAGCCATGTCGGAGCGATAGCTTTCAAACCTGTAGCTCGCCCAGTCCTGCGAAGGCGCAAAATTAAACTCTACATAGCTCCCGTCCAGATGGGCAAGGAATAGCTCAAAACAGGTCGCATCCCACAGACCATCTGTTCGCGTTGGTATAGAGGATTTCGAGATCAGGATGCGATCTACTGCCCCGGTCATGACATATTCTAATTTCAGCGCATCTCTGCCAAATTGGGAAACTTTGCAGCCCACCGATATCTTCGGCGAAGAGCAATCCGGGTGAGCAATCAGTGCTCGTTTTGCCAAAACTCTCCCCAATTTGATTTCTCCATGCTAAGCGCGCCGCATCATGACCGAATATCAATCCGATCTGTTACGCGCGCTGTCCACACGCGGCTATATCCACCAGACCACCGATGCGGCAAGCTTGGATGCATTGGCGTGCAAACAGATCATCCCGGCCTATATCGGGTTCGATGCGACCGCGCCGTCCTTGCATATCGGCAGCCTAGTGCAAATCATGATGCTGCGCCGCCTGCAACAGGCTGGGCACAAGCCGATCGTGCTGATGGGCGGCGGCACCACCAAGGTCGGCGACCCGTCGGGAAAGGACGAATCGCGGCAATTATTGACCGAAGAACAGATCAACACCAACATCGCGTCCATCCGCACCGTGTTCGAGCGATTCCTGGCCTTTGGTGAGGGCGCGACCGACGCCATCATGGTCAATAATGCCGACTGGCTCGACGCGCTCGGCTATGTCGAGCTGCTGCGCACCGTTGGCCCGCATTTCACCATCAACCGCATGCTGACGTTTGATTCGGTGAAACTGCGACTGGAACGCGAACAGCCGCTGACCTTTCTTGAGTTCAACTATATGATCCTCCAGGCCTATGATTTTCGCGAGCTGGCGCGCAATCACGGCGCACGGCTGCAAATGGGCGGGTCGGACCAATGGGGTAATATCATCAACGGCATCGAACTGGCACGGCGCACTGACCATGTCGAACTGTTCGGGCTGACGACGCCATTGCTGACAACCGCATCGGGCGCCAAAATGGGCAAAACCGCGGCAGGCGCGGTGTGGCTCAACCCCGATCAATTGTCGCACTACGATTATTGGCAATATTGGCGCAATGTTGACGATGCCGATGTGGCAAGCTTCCTGCGGTTGTTCACCGACATGACCTTGGATGAAATTGCGCGGCTAGAGGCGCTGGAAGGCGCAGAAATAAACGCGGCGAAAATCGCGCTGGCCAATGCGGCAACCGCGCTGTGCCGTGGACATGACGCTGCCGATGCTGCCTGTGCGACGGCTCGCCAGACGTTTGAACAAGGGGCGGCTGGCGGCGATTTGCCGACCATTTGCGCCGGAGCGGACGGCATTTCACTCATAGCCGCGCTCAAGGCACTTGGCTTTGCAAGCTCGAACAACGAGGCCAAACGCAAAATCGCCGAGGGTGCGGTCAAAATTGCGGGCGAAATGGCCAATGACCCGATGCAACGCATCATGCCCTCTGCCGACCCCATCCCCATTCAATTGGGCGCAAAGCGCTATGGGTTGGTGAAACACCAGGCCTGATAGGTGCCCGCCGCGCATAAACGGCTCATCGCATTCTTAACGACTTGTTGACGTTCATGGGCGCATGCTTTCCCATCATTCGGGAAACATGGCATGAAAATTTACCCAAATTCCCATTATGTTGGGGTCGACAAGCGCATAGCGCCGCGCACAGATGTCTATGCCCGCGTCATGATTACCTTGCCCGATGGGCGAACGACAATGGCAACAATAGTCAATATTTCCGCCGATGGGGCGCTTCTTCGCCATGACCAGCTTTTGAACGAAGCCGAAATGATCACATTCAAAATGCCTGTCATCGGCAGAATAGACGGCACTTGCGCCTGGTCGGTTGGCGGGCGCAGCGGGGTCCAGTTCCAGAACAGCATCGAGAGCAGCGATTATGTTCCGATGCTGCGCGCCATGGGCGCTCGGCTGAACTAGCCACTGCAGGACCGCCCGCCGCAACTTTCAGCTGCCGATTCTGCCAGCGTTACTAGCCCCCCTGCAACAAAGCGACGCCGGTATCACGTTCGAACAGATAGAGCGCCAGGCGCGCCGCCTGACCGCGTGGGCCGGCCAGCCCGCCGTCGCGATCAAGCAACAAGCGTGCATCATCGCGCGCGGGAGCGATGAGGCGGCTGACTTGCTCCGCTGTGGCAAGCTTGAACGTCGCATCGCCCGATTGCCGTGTGCCCAACAGCTCGCCGCCGCCGCGCAGTGCCAAATCTTCTTCGGCAATACGAAAACCATCGCCCGTCTCACGCATGAGCGCCAGCCTGGCGCGGGCCGTTTCGCCAATCTGGGGTGCGCGAATGAGCAAACAGCGCGACGCCGCCGCTCCGCGCCCCACACGGCCACGCAGCTGGTGAAGCTGTGCCAGGCCAAAACGCTCGGCGCTCTCGATAATCATCAGGCTCGCTTCGGGCACATCAACACCGACCTCGATGACCGTCGTCGCCACCAGCAAAGCCCGCCGCCCGGCCTTGAAATCGGCCATGACCGCGTCTTTCTCTGGCCCCTTCATCCGCCCGTGCACCAGCCCGACCATATCGCCAAAGCGGTGCCGCAATGCTGCGGCCCGCTCTTCCGCTGCGGCGCAATCGCTCAGCGTGCTTTCCTCCACCAGCGGGCAAACCCAATAGGCGCGCTGGCCGCTCGCCAGATGCCGTGCCAATCCATCGATAACCTCGGTTATGCGCTCCGCCGAAATAACCCGCGTTTCAACCGGAGTTCGCCCCGGCGGCAGCTCGTCGATACGGCTCTCATCCATCTCACCATAAGCGGCGAGAACCAGTGTGCGGGGAATAGGCGTTGCCGTCATCGCCAGAACATGCGGCGGCAAAGCGCCCTTGCGCGCCAGCATCAGCCGCTGTGCGACACCAAATTTATGCTGTTCATCGACAATAATCAGCGCGAGATCGCGATAGGATACGGTTTCCTGAAAAATCGCGTGGGTGCCGATCAATATATCGATGCTGCCATCGGCAAGCCCCATCAATGTTGCTTCGCGCGCCCTGCCCTTGTCGCGCCCAGTCAACAGCGCGATATTCACCGGCAGGCCCGCCAGCATGACCCGCAAATTTTCATAATGCTGCCGCGCCAAAATTTCGGTCGGCGCCAGCATGGCCCCTTGCGCGCCGCATTCAACCGCGTTGAGCAACGCCATCAGCGCGACAATCGTTTTGCCCGAGCCAACATCCCCCTGCAACAGACGCAGCATTGGCGATGATTGGTTCAAATCACCATCAATTTCACGAATGACGCGCAATTGCGCATGGGTAAGCGCATAGGGAAGTCGCAACGCATCGCGCAAACGCCCATCACCACAGAGCGCGCGGCCTTTGCGCTGGCGCGTAGAAGCGCGAACCAGCAGCAACGCCAATTGCCCCGCAAACAGCTCGTCATAGGCCAATCGGTCGCGCACACCCTGGTTGCGGCTGTCATCATGCGCCTGTCGCAATGCCGCTTTCCAGTCTGGCCAAGCCTGAGCCGCAAGCCAGCCCGCATCTATCCATTCAGAAAGATTGGGAACTATTGGCCATAAGTCGTTGATAATATGAAAAAGACGCGCATTACTCAGCCCCTCTGTCAATGGATAGACAGGCTCATAGGCGCGTGGACCAGACGCCTCACCAACAGCGCCGACATAGTCGGGATGAACGATTTGCCACCTGTCACCATATTGGTCGAGCCGCCCGGAAACGACCCGCGGCTCGCCCAGCGGGAACAATTTCCTGCCCATGGCCTGGGCGCGGCCAAAATAGGTGATCGCAATATAATTTCCAACGCTGTCCACCGCATCGACGCGAAATGGTGCGCGCGACGACCGCCCAGCCTGATAGGCCGTCGCTGTCAGATGAACGATAATGTTGCGGCCAACCGTCGTTTCATCAAGGTTACCTACGGCTTCGCGCTCGATCAAGCCTGTTGGCAAATGGAACAAGGCATCGCGGACCCGCGTGAGACCGAGCGCGCCGAGCATTTTCGCCAAATGCGGCCCCACGCCGCGCCTGGCGGACATTTCAGCAAAGAGTGGATTGAGTATGGTCGGTCGCATGGCTATCGGGCTTCATAAGCCGTGCGGTGCCAATGTGCCAGCACCTCGATCAGAAGTTGAGCAAAGCCATGGACAATGACATTCGCAAACGCCGCCTGTCCTATCGCGCATGGCACCGCGGCACCCGCGAAGCCGACCAGATCGTCGGCGGATATTTCGATCGCTATAGTGGTGATTGGGGCGAAGCAGAATTGGCGTGGTTCGAGGCACTGATCGAGGAGCAGGACGTTGACATCATGGCCTGGGCTTTTGGCCGCGGCGCGCCGCCCGCGCATATGCATGGTCCGATGATGACGCTGTTGCAGCGACTAGACTATATCGTCATCCCCCGCTGATGAGACATTTGACTGATTTGACCGGGGCCAGTGCGCCGATGACACTGGCTCGTGTCGCCGATGGCTATGCCGGATTGCTCGCCAGTGACCTCGCCAGGCTCAATGCCAATAGCAGGGGTGGGCGCCTGTTGTGGATCGCGTCGGATGACGTGGCGATGCAGGCCCTGGCCGATAGCGTTGCCTGTTACGCGCCCGATGTGGAGATCATCGCATTTCCAGCCTGGGATTGTCTGCCCTATGACCGCGCTGGGCCAAGTTTGCGCGCCTCCTCAGCGCGGATAGCGGCGCTTGCCCGGCTACAAATGCCGCGCGATGCGCAAAAGCCCCAGCTTATCATCACCACGGCTAATGCGATCAGCCAACGCACCTTGACGCCATTTCGGGTCCGTCAAACATCGACGATCATCAGGCCAGGCGCGCGGGTGGACCGCGACAGGCTGACACAAATATTGACCGATCAGGGCTATCTCAGGGTGGATACGGTTGCGGATCACGGCGAATTTGCGGTGCGCGGCGGGCTCTTGGATCTGTTTCCTGCCGGCGAGGAATATGGCTATCGCCTCGATTTTTTCGGGGACGAGGTAGAAACGCTCAGGCGGTTTGACCCGCTGGACCAACGATCAACCGACACCGCACAAGAATTGCACCTGTTGCCCGCCGCCGAGACGCTGCTTGACGTGGATAGCATAAAGCGATTTCGCACCGGCTATCGTGATCTGTTTGGTGCAAGCGCGACCAGCGATCCGCTCTATCAAGCGGTGTCAGAGGGGCGGCGCCATGCTGGCATGGATCATTGGCTACCCTTGCTCGAGGAGCGCCTGGTTCCGCTGTTCGATCATCTGGATGATGGCATAATGGCGATCAGGGATTTTGGCAGCATCGCCGCAGTCCAATCGCGGTTTGAAGCGATCAACGATTATCATCAAAATCGCATTGATGCCGCCAAGACATCACCAGGCAGTTATCGCCCGCTTGCCCCAACCGCGCTTTATATGGATGACGCTGAATGGCGTGCTGTCGTTACTAAGCAGCCCATCCACCTCGCCACCCCGTTTGATGAGCCGGAAAGCGCGCAGGTGATCAACATCGGCGCGGGTGCAGCGCGCGATTTTGCGCCAGAGCGGATTGCTTCCGCCAATGTCTATGATGGCCTGATTGCGCATCTCGCCGCAGAGCGCAGCCTTGGCCGCAAGACGATCATCGCCAGCTATTCCATCGGGTCGCGTGATCGGATGATCGGGCTGATGCGCGATCATGGGGCGCTGTCGGTAGTTGAGGCACAGAGCTGGCAAGACGCCCTTCGACTTGAGACAAAAGAATGCACCGTGGCGGTGGTCCTGCCCATCGACCATGGTTTTGCAACCGAAACATTGAGCGTCATATCCGAACAGGATGTGTTGGGCGATCGGCTGATCCGCCGTCAGAAAAAGCGCAAAAGCGCCGATGCCTTCCTCGCGGAAATGGCGACATTGTCGGTCGGTGATAATGTTGTGCACCGCGATCATGGGATTGGGCGATATGAGGGGCTGATCTCTATTCCGGTGGGCAATTCTCCGCACGATTGCGTCTGGCTGACCTATGCCGGGGGTGACAAATTGTTCGTGCCGGTTGAAAATCTTGATGTGCTGTCGCGTTACGGCGGGTCAAGCGACGATGTCATGCTCGATCGCCTGGGCGGTGACGCCTGGCAAAGGCGGCGGGCGCGGATGAAGGAGCGGATCCGCGAAATTACGGGCGAATTGCTGGCTACTGCGGCCGAACGGGCGCTGCGCCATGCCGACATCGCGGCGCAGGACGCGAGCTACCCTGAATTTGTCGACCGTTTCCCCTATAGCGAAACCGACGATCAGGACCGTGCGATTGAGGATGTTCTCGCTGATTTGGCGAGCGGCAAACCGATGGATAGGCTGGTATGCGGCGATGTTGGCTTTGGTAAAACCGAAGTCGCGTTGCGCGCGGCCTGTGTCGCGGCGATGGCGGGGATGCAGGTAGCGATCATATGCCCCACCACCCTGCTGGCGCGTCAGCATTACACCCATTTTGCCGAGCGGTTCAAAGGCTTTCCGGTCAATGTGCGACGTCTGTCGCGGCTTGTCCCGGTGGCAGAGGCGAAATCAACCCGCGAAGGGCTGTCGGACGGTCAGGCTGATATCGTCATCGGTACCCATGCTTTGCTGGCCAAATCGATTGCGTTCAAGCGCCTGGGCCTGGTTATCATTGACGAAGAGCAACGATTTGGCGTCGTGCATAAAGAAAGGTTGAAAGCGCTTAAAACCGATGTTCATGTCCTGACGCTCACGGCAACGCCTATACCGCGCACATTGCAAATGGCGATGTCGGGGCTGCGTGAACTTAGCGTCATCAAAACCCCGCCGGTTGATAGGTTGGCGGTGCGCACCTATGTCATGCCATGGGACCCGGTTGTTCTGCGCGAGGCGCTGATGCGCGAACATCATCGCGGTGGGCAGAGCTTTTTCGTCACCCCGCGCATCGCAGATTTGCCGGATATTGAGGAGTTTTTGCACAAACATGTCCCTGAAATCCGCTATGTGGTGGCGCATGGACAGATGGCGGCGGGCGAAGTTGAGGAGCGGATGAGCGCTTTTTACGATCGTCGCTATGATGTTCTTTTATCGACGACAATCGTTGAAAGCGGGCTTGATATCCCCAGCGCAAACACGATGATCATTCACCGAAGCGATCGGTTTGGCCTGGCGCAGCTTTATCAATTGCGCGGCCGCGTGGGCCGATCAAAAACGCGCGCTTATGCGTATATGACCACCCCGCCCGATCGGGTCATCACCGAAACCGCAGAAAAACGCCTCAAAATCCTGCTCGATCTCGATACATTGGGCGCGGGGTTCCAATTGGCCAGTCACGATCTCGATATTCGCGGCGCGGGCAATCTGGTTGGCGACGAACAATCGGGGCATATCCGCGAAGTCGGGTTCGAGCTTTATCAGTCGATGCTGGAGGAAGCGATATTGGTCGCGCGGGCCGAAGGGGCGGGGCTCGCCGCCCCTGACGAGAAATATTCCCCCGTCATCACCATTGATGCGCCCATTTTATTGCCCGACAGCTATATCCCCGATCTCTCTGTCCGGATGGGGCTGTATCGTCGCCTCAATGACCTGGGCAATCGCGCCGAGATTGATAGTTTTGCAGCCGAGATGATTGACCGCTTTGGCCCACTGCCCGAGCCCACGCAAAACCTTTTGATGCTCATGGAAATCAAGCTGAATGCGGCGCAGGCCCGCATCGCCAAATTGGACATCGGGCCAAAGGGCGCTTTGGTGGCATTTCACAATGATTGCCCGCCCAATATCGATGGGTTAATCGCCTATGTCGCGCGGCTACAGGGGACCGCGAAGCTGCGCCCCGATAGCAAATTAGCCATCACCCGCGGCTGGCCCACGCCCGAAACGCGGCTGAACGGGGCGCTGCAATTGTCGAAAGGGCTGGCTAAAATTGCGAATTAGAGTGATTTCGCATAAGCGATGAAATCCTCACACCCCATGGCAGGCGCTTTCAGATAGCCTTGAAACCAACGGCAACCCATGGCGTTGAGCGTGTCGCGTTGCTCAATCGTTTCAACGCCCTCCGCCAATATATTGATGCCAAGAGCGTTGGTAAACGCAATGATACCGCGCAACACGGAGCGCCCATGCTCGCTGCCATGCGCGTCGCGGGTAAAGCCAGCGTCGATTTTGATATAATCAACGGGCAATTCCTTCAACCACGCAAGGCCCGAATAGCCAGTGCCAAAATCATCGAGAGCGACCTGTAGCCCGGCATCGCGCAAAATGGCCAAATTGGCCGCCGCCTGTGCAAATTGCGCAATAACCGCGCTTTCGGTGACTTCCACCGTCAGCCGCTCTGGGGCAATATCATGCGACTGGGCCAGGCTGAGCAATTGCTGGGGAAAATGGGGCTCTGCCATATCCAGCGACGTAATATTCAACGCCAGCCTATAGCTTGTCATGCTGGCGGGCCAGCGAGACATGGCTTGCAGAGCCATTTCCCAGATATGATGGCTCAATTTTTTCGCCAGAGCGGGGGTTCGCGCCGCAGAAAATAGCGCTCCGCCGCTAATCTCTCCCAAAGTCGGATGATTCCACCTGGCCAAAGCCTCTGCGCCAATCAGGCGGTCATCAGAAAGGTCGAACTGTGGCTGAAACCGGACAATGATTTGCCCTTCATCGATGGCTTCGCGGGCATCAAGTTGATCGACAATCGCTTGTGGAACAGTCAATCGCCGCGTGAGCCGCGCGAATATTGCGCCCTCGCTGTCGCCAATTCTCATCTGACTATTGGCCAGGCGCAGCCGCAACACAGGGTGCGCAAGCGACAATATACTGTCCTGAATAGTGGCAGCGAGAAGCCGCAGTTCGAGCACCAGTCGACGAGTAATTTCAGGATCAGTTGCGATGATCGCAATGCGGTTTGCCGCCACGCGCGCTATGTGCGCCGAATGCCCCAACGCATCCCTCACGCCGCGTTCAAAAGCTTGCGAAAAATTTCGAATCACTGTGTCAGTCGCAGCCGACCCGACACTGCACCGATACTCCTCAAGCCCATCTATCTGGATTAGAACCACCGCAGGCAGCGCCGTTTTGCTGGGCGAATTAATATCACTGTGCGCAAAACAGTGTGTTAGCGACGGAAAGGCTGACAGCGGGTCGCTGTTGCTTGGCAATTCCTGGCCAGCGTCGCTACGCAACCATTCAACATGCCCAGCCAGTTTTTCACCGGTCATAACAAGATGATGGATGGCTTGATCACCATTGTTTCCAGCAGCGATATTTTGCGAAAAGGCCGTGTATCCGCCATTTTTCATGAGTTTGCGGACCGCCGCAAAAGCCCGCTTGCGGTCATCGCGCGCAAAGCGGGCGACCGCTTGGCGCAAACCCATGCCCTGGCCAATCGTCGCATCCAAACCCGCTGGATCAGAGCTTCCGTCAAAAGACATGGCCCCGCTCGCCATGTCGGCACGCCACCATATTTGACGAGACAGGCGCGAGGGATGGGCAAGAGGGCCTGCCTGGCGCCGCGCAAGCCCGATTGCTAATTGTAATTCGCTGTCATGCCATGGCGCCGGCAGCATGGCCGTGATGCCATTTTCAGCAAAATGATGAAGGCGCGGCGCATCTGTGCGGTCATATAATAGCAGGATGTTAGCCTTTTTCGCGGCAACTTTGGCGGATAATGTGGCCGCCGCTGCCAGCGCCTGATCAAAAGCCTTGCGCGCATCAAGCACGATAAGCGCGCTATTGAGCGAGCCAAAGCGCCGCACAATACCCTCGGCCCGCCGCGCGGCAACGACGCGATACCCCTGCCTGCTCAGCGCATCGGCCAGGCTGTCGCGCGCGGTGAATGACAGCAACAAAACTGTCTCCTCGCGGTGAATATGCGAATCTGGTGATGGCGACTGCGTGCTCATTTCCAATGCTATAGCGCAATATCCTTGCTCATACCTTGCACTCTGCGCTGTGTCCGTTTAGCCGCTGTTTATCGTCACGATTTTAAGGGCATAGTCGACATGCTGAAATGTGCGTTAGCGGATTCAGGCTCTGCCTTGGCTCGGTCAGCTGCTGACAGCCTGAGATCGGGCTATGATTGGGTCGATCCGCAAGAGGCGGAGATTATCATCGCGCTTGGCGGTGATGGTTTCATGCTTCAAGTCCTGCATTCGATGCTCGATAATGACCGCATTTTACCCGTTTTCGGGATGAACAGGGGGACTATCGGCTTCCTGATGAACGAATTTCGCGTTGACGCACTGATTGAACGCATCGCGCAGGCAAAGGCCTTTACCGTGGCCCCGCTCATGGCCAAAATCGCTACCAATAGCGGCGAAAATTATACGCTGGCAGCCATCAACGAATTGTCGCTTTTGCGCGAGACGCGGCAAACGGCGAAAATCGAAATCATGGTCGATGGCCGCCTTATGATGCCGGAATTGGTCTGCGATGGCATTTTAGTCGCCACGCCCGCAGGATCGACCGCCTATAATCTATCGGCCAATGGCCCCATATTGCCGCTGGATTCGGCGGTTTTGGCCGTGACCCCGATCAGCCCGTTTCGCCCGCGGCGCTGGCGCGGTGCGATTGTCCCCGAACGCACACGGATTGGCCTCAATGTCCGCGAATCCGCAAAACGCCCAGTCAGCGCGGTGGCCGATCAACGCGAAGTGCGCGATGTGCGGTCTGTGGATATTTCGATTGACCGATCACGGCAGCTGACCTTGCTATTTGATCCGGAGCATGCGCTCGATGAACGGATCGCCCGCGAGCAGTTTTCCAGCTAAATATTGCTGCGCGCGGGGGTTGCATTCATCCCGCACCCGATGCAAAGGGACGCTCCGCAACAGCAATCTGCATTGCGGCATGGCATTCCTCGGTAGCTCAGCGGTAGAGCAATCGACTGTTAATCGATCGGTCGCAGGTTCGAATCCTGCCCGGGGAGCCA
>JBEBJX010000048.1:0-15476 GCA_040079655.1 Sphingopyxis sp.
ACCACTTCCGCCGCAAGTAACAAGGCAAGCGCGCCCATTCCGATCGCGAAACCTGGCCCGGCCAATCCCAATACCGCTGCGCCCGGAATACCCAATGCCAGCGCGATCCCGGCCTGTGCCGCGAGCACCCAAAAACCCACTTGTGCCACCTGGGCCGCAACATCCTTGAGCCGGCCCTCTGCAATCCCGCGCGAAATAACGGGGCCCAATATGGGGTCAAAACTGGTTTTAAGCTTTTGCGGCAAGGATGCCACCTGCTGCGCGACATAATAGATGCCGACAATAGCGGGGGCGGCAAACAAGCCCAATACCGCCAGATCGAGCCGCCTCGACCCCCATTCGATGGCGTCAGCCCCCGCCAGCGGCAGATTTTTCTTTGCAATTCCTAATAAGCGCGCTGGGTGAAGGTTCAATCCGCTGGGCAATCCATAACTGCGGATGAACGGCACCATAGCGGTCACCATAGCGGCGAACATCGCCACGACATAGGAGAGAATGAGCCCGTCACGCAGCGAATAAAAACCAAAGGCAAAGGCGGCGATGCTGATTGCCCACGGCTCCACTATCGAGCGCGCGCGAACAGAAGCGCCAACATCGTATCGATAAGCAAGCGCCGCCAGCGCAATGTCGGTTCCCGCAACGGCAAGAATGATGAGCGGAAACAAATGGTCAAATCCATTGATGCTACTGTTCGGAAACATCAGATAGGGAAAAGCAATCAACAAGGCAGCAAAGCCGAGCGCCGCCAGCAGCGTCACCAGCATGGCGTCCCACACCTCGTCCGCATGCAGTTCATCAGAGCTGCACGAGGACAGCATCTGTGCCAAACCGCGTTTTAAGCCTAATGTCGCTAGCTGCGCTGCAAATTCCACAACCAGGACGGCATAGGCAAAGCGGCCCAGTGCCTCGGCACCATACCAGCGTCCGGCGAAATAGAGAAAGGGCAGGCGCGCCACCAACCTAAGGACAAATCCGACCAAATTGGTCCGCCCCCCCTTGGCGAGGGCGGCGACATCGCTGTCCGATGACGGGCTACTTCCCTCAGCCAAGCCTGTGCCAGCCTTCGCGTTTTAGCGGACGAGAAAGTAATGCCGCAATAGCATCACTGGCGGTAATGGTTGAGGAGATAAGCTGTGCCACGGCTTCACAGATGGGCATATCCACATGGTGGCGCGCCGCATCTTCGACCAATATGCCCGCGCTATACGCCCCTTCGGCAATGGTTGCACGGTTCGCCAACAATGATTGCGCGCTATCCCCTTGGCCCAGACCGCGGCCCAGCGAAAAATTGCGCGAATTGGTTGATGAGCATGTCAGAACCAAATCCCCCAGCCCGGCAAGACCCGCCAGCGTTTCCATTTGCGCCCCGCGCGCGATACCATAGCGCATCATTTCAGCAAAACCACGTGAAATCAATGCAGCGCGCGCATTTTGGCCCAAACCAGCGCCGTCGACAACGCCGCAGGCTATCGCAAGGACATTTTTCACCACGCCGCCTATTTCAGCGCCAATGACATCCAAAGAGGCATAGGGCCGCAAGGTTGGCCGCGCTATACGGGCCGCAAGCCGCTCGGCTACTTGAATATCGGCGCAAGCCAGAGTCACCGCAGCCGGCAGTCCCGCCCCCACTTCATGGGCAAATGTGGGCCCCGACAATACCGCAATTGCCCCTGTCCAGCCCGCATCGACCGCAACTTCATTCATCAGCCGTCCGCTCGATTGTTCCATCCCCTTGCTGCACAGGATGATCGGCTGATCGTGCCTAGGCAATTGACCAATGATCGCCCCCAGATGCTGGGCCGGAGCAACAGCAAGGATCACCTCGCATGACCCAATATCCGCCAGCGAGGCCGTCGCGACAATTTTTTCCGACAAGTTGATGCCCGGTAAAAAAGAGGGGTTGGTGTGGCTGAGATTGATCGTCGCTACCACCTCTGGCTCATGTGCCCATAACAGCACCTTTGTGCCATCACTGGCGATGACCTGGGCCAATGCCGTGCCCCACGCACCGCCGCCGACAATGCCAATCGTCACGCTTTCACCCCCGCACCGCGCACGGCAATAGCCGTATCATCCAGCGGCCAGCGCGGCCGCGCAGCAACGTCTAGCGGATCGGTCAGGCCAGCTGCAAAACGCTCGGCCCCGGCCCAGCCAATCATCGCCGCATTGTCGGTGCACAGCCACATTGGCGGCACAGCGAATTTCAACCCAAATTCTTGTGCCAACGCGCTTAACGCATCGCGCACCACGCCATTCGCGGCAACCCCGCCCGCAACGACAAGCGCCGTCACCGGCCCCGCCGCGCACGCCGCAAGCTGTGTGCGATCAACCAGGCAATCGACCACCGCTGCCTGAAATGACGCCGCCACATCGGCGGGTGCAAACTGCCCGCTGTGCACCGCCCGCGCGACGGCGCTTTTGAGGCCGGCAAAGCTGAAATGCGGCTCTTTGCTGCGGAGCAGAGGGCGCGGAAAGGTGATCGCCGATGCATTGCCTTGCTGTGCCAGTTTTTCCAGCTCTGGCCCGCCAGGATAGGGCAATCCTAGTAATTTCGCTGATTTATCAAATGCTTCGCCCGCTGCATCGTCAATAGTTGTGGCCAGGCGGCGATATTGACCAACGCCTTCCACGACCAAACACTGGCAATGCCCGCCCGAAACCAGCAGCAACAGATAGGGAAATGCGAGTTCGGCATCGGCCAAACGCGGCGATAATGCATGCCCTTCGAGGTGATTGACCGCAATCAATGGCTTAGCCACCGCATGCGCCAATGCTTTGGCCGTGACCAGGCCGACCATCACCCCGCCAATCAGCCCCGGCCCAGCCGTCGCCGCAATGGCATCCACCTCGCGCAGCGACACGCCGCTCTCGGTCAAGGCCTGCTCGACCAGCGGCATCAATTTATCAACATGCGCGCGCGCCGCTATTTCGGGGACAACCCCGCCAAAGGAGGCGTGTGCCGCCGCCTGGCCAGCCAGTGCATGCGCCAACACGCGCCGATCCGATGTGACCAGCGCAGCCGCAGTCTCGTCGCAACTTGATTCAATGCCAAGGATGATGTTGATTGAGGTCACCGTCCCTCATAACCCGCTCTTCCCTTATCGGGCAAGCAAAGCTAGGCGGAGCACATGCAACATTATACGCCAGACCGCCCATTTCGCCTCGGCACGCGCGCATCGCCGTTGGCATTGCGGCAGGCAGAGATGACCCGCGAAGCGCTTATTGCTGCGCACAGTCTGCCAGCCGAAGCCGTGATTTTGGTGCCAATGGTGGCGTCTGGTGACAAGATACAGGATCGCGCACTCGCCGATCTTGGCGGCAAGGCGCTGTGGACCCGCGAGCTTGATCGCGCCCTGGCCGATAGTGTCGTCGACGCTGCAGTCCATTCGATGAAAGATGTCGAAACATGCCGCCCCGACGCCTTCACCATCGCCGCCATGTTACCGCGCGCCGATGTTCGTGATCGGCTGATTGGCGCTGCAAGCCTGGACGCATTGCCGCATGGCGCGCGGATCGGCACATCAAGCCCGCGCCGAACCGCGCAATTGCTCCGTCTGCGCCCTGACCTGTGCCCGATATTGCTACGGGGCAATGTCGGAACGCGGCTCGCCAAAATTGAGGCCGGCGAGGCTGATGCCACATTTTTGGCCGCCGCTGGGCTTGATCGGCTGGGGATGAGCGCAATAGGAACACCCATCCCGGTTGAGACCATGCTGCCCGCACCGCAACAAGGCGCTATCGGTATTGAAGCCCGCAGCGATGATGGCCACGCAAAGGCGCTTCTTGGCGCCATCAACGACCCGGCAACACTGCGCGCCGTGCTGTGCGAGCGAAAATTGCTGGCGGCGCTCGGCGGAGACTGCCGTTCGCCCGTTGCGGCGCTGGCGGCGATTGGGCCCGATGGTCAAATGTCTTTACAGGCACAGCTCTTTTCCAGCGACGGTGCCCAAATGGTTGCGGGGACATGGATGATGAGTGCGGAGGAGGCTGATGACGGTCATGCCGCCCGTAGCCTCGCCGAAATGCTGCTGAAGGACGCGCCAGGCAGTATATCGGCGCTGTTTGCGGGATGAATGCTGCGCGCATCTTGCCACTCATCATCCTGCGCCCAGAGCCCGGGGCCAGCGCCACCGCCCGGCGCGCCGCTGATCTGGGCCTTTCCGTGGTCAAGCTCCCGCTCTTCACCATCGAGCCCGCGGTATGGCGCGCGCCAGACCCCGCCCTGTTTGATCGGCTGTTGCTGACCAGCGCCAATGCGGTGCGCCATGCCGGGGCCGAGCTGGCCGGGCTGATGGCCCTGCCATGCTGGTGCGTTGGTGAAGCAACGGCGAGCGCCGCGCGTGATGCGGGGATGTGGGTCGAGCGGGTTGGCGATGCCGACGCTGCATCGCTGTTGGCCGGATCAAGCCAGCCGTGCCGCTTGCTGTGGCTGGCGGGTGAAGCGCACAGCGCAACTACCCTGCCAAGTGGCTTCAGCGTGAAAATACACACCCTTTACCGCGCGATTGAGGTGGCTATTAATCCAGAACAACTCGCCGGCCCTGCGGCTGTGCTGGTGCATAGCGAGGCCGCAGCACGACGATTGGCCGCTTTGGCCCCTGAACGCAGCAGTCTGACCCTGATAGCCATTAGCACCACCGTAGCGCGCGCCGCCGGTGACGGCTGGAAGGCTGTGCATATCTGCAATCAACCGCGCGATATAGAGATGGTGGCGATGGCCGCCAAGCTGTGCCATGATAGCGTCCAGCCTTTGTAAGGGACAATAGTGAGCGCATGATCGACACAGCACAGACGCCCGTATCTGACACCGCAGCCCACGACGGGCCAATCATCTATCCCGCGACGGGTGCGCGATCAGAGCGCTCGCCTTGGCGGATGACCGCTATTGGTTTGACCCTCGCGCTTGCCTTGGGCGTGATATGCGGTGGATGGCTCGTCAACCATTGGTTCGGCGAGAAAGCGCCATCGACCGTAACAGCTCCGGCCGCAACCGCGACGAACAGCGCAACGTATCAACAGCGCCCTGCAATGCAGCCGCCCATCCCCTCACCCCCGCTCAACGCTAATGACGCCGCCGGCTTATCGGCGCGAATAGCGATGTTGGAAGAGCGGCTGGCACGGATCTCGCTGGCCGCAAATAGCGCATCGGGCAATGCATCCAAGGCCGAGTCCATCCTGGTTGCCTTTGCAGCGCGCCGATCTATCGACCGTGGGCTTGGCCTTGGCGCGATGGAGGCGCAATTGCGCCTTCGTTTTGCCGAGACACAGCCCAATGCGGTGCAATCCATATTGAATGCGGCGGCGCGGCCGGTGTTGCAAGAAGAGCTGATCCAGCGGCTCGATGCGTTGCGCCCTGCCCTGTTGACCGATGCGGGTGCGGGTTGGTTTTCACGCATAGGAAACAGCCTGTCATCGTTGATCGTCATCCGCCCCGCCGATGCGCCAAGCCATATACCCATCCGCAAATATGAGCGTGCGCAACGTGCCCTGGGCTCCGGGCAATTAGACAAAGCCATTATTGATGTTGAATCGATGCCGGGCGGTTCCAGCCCGCTGGTACAGTCCTGGCTCAACGATGCGCGTCGGCTCAATGATGCGCGCCGCTCGCTCGATTTGATAGAGGCCGCAGCGATTATCGAACCGAGCGAAAACAGAGAGGCTGCGACGCGCTAGGTTACAAACGCATATACAGCGCCTTCGAGTTTGATGGCGCCAAAGGCTCGCCCTCATGCCTCATTATGCACAATCGCGCCCCCGGCCACCCCGCCGGCCGCTTCAAGCAACCGCTTTTCCAGTGCCTTGGTCCGGGGTTTTGCCTCAATCTTGCCGCCCAGCAAATCGGTGACGTAAAAAACATCGACCGCACGTTCGCCATAGGTGGCGATATGCGCGCTGTGCAGCGTAACACGCGATTGGAACAACGCATAAGCCAGTTGATTAAGCAAAGCGGGGCGGTCCTGTGCATTCACTTCTATCACCGTGAAGCGATTCGATGCCTTGTTGTCGATCAAGACCGATGGCTCGATACGAAATGCCTCTGCTCTCCTGCGCGCCAAAGGCTTGGCCGCAAGGCGCTCAACCAATCGGCCTTTACTACCCAGCGCATCGGCGATCGCCCTTTCTATGCGGGCGATCTGGCCAGGCTCGCGGAATGGCCGGCCCAGCGGGTCTTGGACAAGGAAATTATCGATAGCCATGCCGTCGCGGGTGGTGTGCACACGCGCATCGATGATGTTGCCGCCCGCCAGGTGAATTCCCCCAGCAATGCGGAAAAACAAGCCAGGATGATCGGCGGCGTGGACGCTCACCAATGTCGCCCCGCGGTCGGCGTCAAACGAGACTTCGATCGCCAGCCCATCAGCCATTTCGTGGCCGATAAGCGCCAGGTTGCGCACCGCAATATCCGTCGATTCGGCAATCCAATAGCTATCGGGCATCCGTCGGACAAGTGTGGTAAAGGCAGCAGGGGTCAGCGCCAGCCGCTCCGCCACTTCCTGTTTGCGCGCCGTTATGCGCGCGTCGCGCCCACGCTGTTTGTGCCCCAGTCGCAGCACTTCTTCGGCCGCATCAAACAAATCGGTCAACAATTGCCGTTTCCAGCTATTCCATACGCCAGGACCAACTGCGCGAATATCCACGACCGTTAATGCCAGCAAAAGCCTCAATCGTTCGGGGCTTTGCACAGCACCGGCAAAGTCGAGTACCGTTTTGAAATCGGATAAATCGCGTTTGAATGCGGTGGCCGACATCAGCAGATGATGCCGCACCAGCCACGCCACCGTTTCTGTCTCTGCGCCGCTTAGCCCAAGCCGGGGGCAAAGCCGTTCGGCCACATCGCCACCAAGCTGGCTGTGATCGCCGCCGCGACCCTTTGCTATATCGTGCAGCAATGCCGCGACATAAAGCACACGGCGCATCTGCAATTGACCAAGGATAGCGTGCGTGAGCGGATGATCGTCCTTTAATGCTCCCGATTCTATGCGCGACAGCAGCCCTATCGCGCGGATGCTATGCTCATCGACGGTGTAATGATGATACATGTCAAATTGCATTTGCGCGACGACGCGCCCGAAATCGGGAATGAAACGCCCGAAAACGTCGGCCTCATTCATCCAGCGTAACACTGTTTCGGGGTCGCGTCGGCTGGTGAGAACATCGAGGAATAGCGCGTTGGCCGCCGGGTCGCGCCTGAGCTTTGCGTCGATACAATGTGCATCACGCCGCGCGGCCCGCATCGCCAGTGGATGCACCTCCAACCCATATTTGTCAGCCAGCGCAAACAGGCGCAGCAATTCTATGGGGTCATTGCGAAACCAGTCATCGTTGGGCAGAGCCAGCCGCCCACGATCAAGCACGAACCCTTCGAGTTTGCCGGGGCGGCGACGCAACGAGGGTAAAAACCGTCGTCCGCGTTTGGCCATTTGCTCGTCCAAATGCGCGAGGAACACCCCCGTGACATCGCCAACGGTTTTGGCGTGAAGGAAATAGAGTTGCATGAAGCGCTCAACCGCCGATTTGCCTGGCCTGTCGGCAAATCGCATCCGCGCCGCCATCTCTCGCTGCACATCAAAGGTCAGTCGATCCTCTGCTCTTTGTGCCAAAATATGCAGGTGACACCGCACCGAAAGCAGGAAGTTTTCGGCCCGCTCAAATTGGCGAAGCTCGGTTTTGGTGAGCAATCCCGCATCGACCAATTCGCCGACAAAGCGCACTTTATGTATATATTTGCCGATCCAGAACAGGGTGTGGAGATCACGCAAGCCCCCTTTCCCTTCCTTGACATTGGGCTCAACAACATAGCGGCTATCGCCCATCCGACGATGGCGCTCGTCGCGTTCCGCCAATTTATCGGTAACAAATGCCCGCTCGGTTCCCTGCACGACTTCAGCAAGAAAACGCGCCGATGCCTGATCGTATAAGTCGCGGTCGCCCCATATATATCGCGCTTCAAGCAGGGCTGTGCGGATCGACAGGTCGCTCTTGGCCATCCGCACCATCTCATCGAGCGATCGCGAGCTATGCCCAACTTTCAGCCCCAGATCCCATAGCGTATAGAGCATCGATTCGATGACCTGCTCGACCCAGCTCGTTTGCTTGAATGGGGTCAGAAACCCGATGTCGATGTCGCTAAATGGTGCCATTTCCACGCGGCCATAGCCGCCGACCGCAATCAGGGTCAGCCGCTCCCCTGCCGTGCGATTGCCCGAAGGATAGAGATGGGTAACCGTAAAATCATGGAGCAGGCGGATGATCTGATCGATCAAAAAAGCCTGTCCTACCGTCGCCTCACGCCCGCGAGACGGGTGCTCACCAAGCCTCTTGGCAATGACCGCTCGTCCATCATCCAGTGCTGATTTGAGAGCGGAGGCCAGCGATGCGCGTTTGTTTGTATTCGCGCCGGTGCCGTCACCAATCGCGCACAAGATGTCCCACAACGCCCGCCGATCAATGATAGCACGGCGTTCGTGCAACACGGAAAAGGGATCAGCCATTTCTCCCACTTTCACCGTCGCCGCTTTGTGCGGCCAGTCCCTTTAACCGATACAGCGCGTCCAATGCATCGCGCGGGGTCAATGCATCGGCATCAATCGCGTCAAGCGCCTCGCGAAGCGCATCAACTGGGCGCGGTGCGGCCTCGGTCATCGCGGCGAATAATGGCAGATCGTCGAGCCCGGCCGCCAGCCCACCCGTTTGCTGGCGCCCCGCCTCCAGCTTGGCCAACACGCCCTCCGCCCGCTTTAACACCGCCGCCGGAACCCCCGCGAGCCGAGCAACCGCCAGGCCATAGCTGCGGTCAGCAGGCCCTTCGGCCAGCTCGTGCAACAGCACCAGATCACCCTGCCATTCGCGCGCGCGGACATGGTGCAGCGACAGCGCGACAAGCGATTCGGCAAGCCGGGTCAGTTCATGATAGTGGGTCGCGAACAAGCAGCGACAGGCATTGATTTCGTGCACCGCCTCGACCACTGCCCATGCCAGCGCCAGGCCGTCATAGGTTGATGTGCCGCGGCCTATCTCATCCAGGATCACAAAGCTGCGCGGCGTGGCCTGGGACAAGATGGCGGCTGTTTCGACCATTTCGACCATGAAGGTGGACCGCCCGCGCGCCAGATTATCCGACGCCCCGACCCGGCTGAACAGCCTGTCGACCAACCCAAGCCGCGCCCGGGCGGCCGGAACATAGCTGCCCGCCTGGGCCAATATCACGATCAACGCATTTTGACGAAGGAAGGTCGATTTCCCGCCCATATTCGGGCCCGTAATCAACCACAATCGGTCATCTGAGCCAAGCGCGAGATCGTTAGCGACAAAGCGTGCCCCGCGCGCACCAAGCGCTTGTTCAACTACAGGATGGCGCCCCCCGCTCACCTCCAGGCCCATGTCATCGGTCAATTCGGGGCGGCACCAGCCACCCTCGATCGCACGCTCTGCCAGCGCGCAGGCGACATCCAGCCGCGCCAGCACCGCCGCACTATTGGCGATAGCATCCGCGCGCCCGGCCACAAGAGCGAGCAAAGTCTCCAGATGCGCCGCTTCTGCGGCCAGTGCATGCGCCGCCGCATGGACGACTTTCACAGCCTGATCCGCCAATTCGGGCGCGTTAAACCGCACCACCCCGGCCAGTGTCTGGCGATGGGTAAAGCCACTATCCGCCGCCAACAACGCATCGGCCTGTTTCGCGCTTACCTCTATGTGATAGCCAAGCACCGCATTGTGCCGGATTTTGAGCGCCGCTATGCCCGTACGCTTGCGATAATCAGCCTCCAACGCGGCTATTGCCCGGCGCCCACCGGCCGCTGTTTCGCGCAACGCATCAAGCGCGGCATCATATCCGCTCGCAATATAGCCGCCACTGGCGCTTTCACTTGGCGGCTGTTCCACCAATGATCGTGTCAACTCATCGACCAAAGCACCATGGCCATCGAGCAACGGCAATAAGCGGTTGAGCAATGGCGGCAAATCGCTGCGCAGCGCCATCTCTTCGCGCAATGAACGCCCGCCGTTCAGGCCGTCGCGCAGAGACCCGAGGTCACGCGGACTGCCACGCCCGGCGACAATCCGCCCAAGCGCCCTGCCAATATCAGGAAGAACGGTCAATATGCTGCGGATGCCCTGGCGAACCCGCTCTTCGCACAGCGCCCAATCAACCAGATCCAGCCGTTCGAGAATCGCCTCAATATTGGCTAGTGGTGCCGCCAAATCTTGTGCCAGCAATCGTGCGCCTGCGCCGGTCACTGTTCGGTCTACCGCCCCAAGCAGGCTGCCAGAACGGCTGCCATCGCTGGCGCGAATAATCTCCAAGCTGTCGCGCGTGCTGGCGTCGATCACCAAATACTCGCCAGACATGCGGTGGCGCGGCGCCTGTAGCCAGGGCAATTGCCCTGCGCTGGCATGATCGAGCCAGGCGATCAGGGCACCAGCAGCAGAGAGCTCGGCGCGCGTGAAATCTCCAAAACCATCGAGCGTGGCAACGCCATACAGCGTTTTCAGCCGCTTCATGGCGCGGCCACTGTCAAATTCGCCACGCGGCCTGATATGGAGTAGATCATGGGGCACTTCATTGGCCAGCGCCGCACCCTCGGCGATCAAAACCTCGGCGGGGGCCAGACGAGAAAGCTCCGCCTCTATCCCAACAGACAAGGGGCCAAGCTCGAACGCACCGGTTGACACATCGACAGCCGCCCATGCGCACACCCCTGCCGCTTCGGCCAAAGCGACCAGCCAATGTGTCGCCTTACTGTCAAGCAGCGCCTCTTCGGTTAATGTTCCTGGCGTGACAAAACGGACGATGGCGCGTGCCACAAGCGCCTTTGAGCCACCCCGCGCCTTCGCCTGCTCGGGCGTTTCTATTTGCTCGGCGATAGCAACGCGGTGCCCAGCGCGGATCAGCCGTGCGAGATAGGCTGTGGCGGCATGAACCGGAACCCCGCACATCGGTATAGGCTCGCCAGCGTTTGCGCCCCGCGAAGTCAGCGCGATGTCGAGCGTCGCCGCGGCGACGCGGGCATCGTCAAAGAATAGCTCGAAAAAATCGCCCATGCGATAAAAGAGCAGACAGTCCCCGGCCTCGGCCTTGAGCGCGAGATATTGCGTCATCATCGGCGTTACGGCCAAGTGAGATGCGGGTTTCGCGGGTATAGAGGGCGGCGACGTCATAATATGTGCATAAACAAAGGGCAGCCGCAGTCCATCATTTTACCGATGGGGTGGCGAATATCACATTTCAATTGCCGTGATATGGGTTAGGGTCTGACAATCATAGCGATGCGCAAGGGGCAAGAGATGAGCGACGAAGCACGAGTCCAGTTTTCCGACCGCGAAGCCTTGCTGTATCACAGCCATGGCCGGCCTGGGAAAATAGAAATTATCGCATCCAAGCCGATGGCCACACAGCGCGACCTTAGCCTCGCCTATTCGCCAGGCGTCGCCGTTCCTGTGCGCGCTATCGCTGATGATCCGGCAAGCGCCTATGACTATACGGCGAAAGGCAATCTGGTTGCCGTTATCTCCAACGGCACCGCCATATTGGGGCTTGGCAACCTTGGTGCGCTCGCATCCAAGCCGGTGATGGAAGGCAAGGCGGTGCTCTTCAAACGCTTTGCTGATGTCGATTCGATTGACCTCGAGCTGGATACCGAAGACCCACAGGCCTTTATCGATGCGGTGGCTTTGATGGAGCCGAGCTTTGGCGGTATCAACCTCGAAGATATTGCCGCGCCCAATTGCTTCATCATCGAAGCCGCATTGAAGGACCGGATGAACATTCCGGTGTTCCATGACGATCAACATGGCACCGCGATCATCTCGTCGGCGGGCCTGATCAACGCCTGTCACCTGACCGGGCGCGATTTGTCCACGGTCAAAGTTGTCGTCAATGGTGCCGGGGCCGCGGCCATTGCCTGCACCGAGTTGATGAAGGCGATGGGTGTGCGCCACGACAATGTCACGATGTGCGATCGCAAGGGCGTTATCTGGCAAGGCCGAGCTGAGGGCATGGACCAGTGGAAATCTGCCCATGCGATTGTGACCGAGGCACGCACCCTTGAGGAGGCGCTGAAAGGCGCGGATGTATTCCTTGGCCTGTCCGCCGCAGGCGCGCTCAAACCTGAAATGGTCAAGGAGATGGCGCCGTCACCGATCATCTTTGCCATGGCCAATCCTGATCCGGAAATCTCCCCGCCCGATGCGCGCGCCGCGCGGCCCGATGCGATCATCGCCACTGGGCGATCAGACTATCCCAATCAGGTCAACAATGTCCTGTGCTTTCCCTTTATTTTTCGCGGTGCGCTTGATGTGCGGGCGACAACCATCAACGACGCGATGAAAATTGCGGCCGCGCGGGCCATCGCCGAGCTGGCGCGCGAGCCGGTTCCCGAAGAAGTCGCGCACGCTTATGGCGGATTGGCGGCCAGTTTTGGGCCCGATTACATCATTCCGTCGCCCTTTGACCCGCGCCTGATGGAAATTGTTCCGGTCGCGGTTGCGCAATCGGCGATGGATAGCGGCGTAGCCCAGCGCCCAATCGCTGATATGGAGGCCTATCGTCAGGAACTCAGGGCGCGGCTCAACCCCACAACATCGGTGCTGACGCTGGCCTATGAGGCCGCGCGCCAAAACCCGCGCCGCGTGATATTTGCCGAAGCGGATGAGGAGGTGGTGCTGCGTGCGGCGATCATGTTCCGCGACGGCGGCTATGGAATCCCGGTGCTGGTCGGCCGCGATTCGGTGCGCGAACGCTTGCGTGAATTGGGCGTTTCTGACCCGGAAAACTATGAATTGCACAACTCGAAACATAGCCCGCTGGTGGGCGAGATGACCGAAAAACTCTATGATCGCTTGCAACGCCGTGGCTATTTGCGGCGCGATTGCGAACGCATGGTCAATCAGGAACGCAATATATTTGGTTCTCTGCTTGTCGACATGGGCGTGGCGGATGCCATGCTAACCGGCGTCACGCGCACATATGCGCAAACATTACGCGAAGTGCGCCGCGTCATCGACCCCGCGCCCGGGCGGACGCCATTTGGCATCCATGTCCTTGTCGGTCAGCACCACACGGTGTTCATGGCCGACACCACCGTGAATGAACGGCCAACGGCCGAGCAATTAGCCGAAATTGCTATCGAAACCGCCGCCGTGGCGCGGCGGATGGGGCATGAGCCGCGCGTCGCCTTCCTCTCTTACTCAACCTTCGGCAATCCTCCGGGGAATTGGCTCGAACCATTGCGCGATGCGGTTGCCATCCTCGATGCCAAAGGCGTCAATTTTGAATATGAGGGCGAAATGGCGCCCGATGTTGCGCTGAATATGCGGATGCTCGAAAAATATCCATTCGCCAGGCTTTCGGGGCCGGCGAATATCTTGGTGATGCCGGGGCTGCAATCGGCCAATCTCTCGGCCAAATTGCTTCGCGAACTGGGCGGAGATAGCGTCATTGGCCCCATGTTAATCGGGATGGCAAAGCCTATCCAAGTGGCACCGATGGCCGCGGCAGCGAGCGAGCTCGTAACCTTGGCTGTGCTTGCGGCGGGCGGAATCGCCAGATAGCGGCCTGTGGGCCGTTCAAGAGCGCAAAGAAACACAAAACGCGGGAGGTTAACCGCCCGAGCTGCCACCACCGCCGCCTTGGCCGCCTGCGCCAGGTGCCCCGACAGTGCCAATATTGCCAAACAGTTCTTCGAAAAAGCTGCTATTTCGGCCCAATGTCGGCGTTTCATCCGATTCAGGGTTGATGCGCGCCACGCGTTCAACACCCGACCGCTCAATGGCGATAACATTGCCCAGTGCGTCAAATTGAACATGCACCAACAATTGTTCGCGGGTTACCGGGCGGGCAAAGGCAAGCGCGCTATTATTGCGCGACAGATAATACCAGTCGCGGGATTGATCCGCCTGAATCATCCCCTGCTGGCCGTTCACCGAGCCAAATTGCCCCGAGAAAGTCGGGCGGCCAAGCGTGCTTGCGACGGACTCACGGTTGTCGATGCCGACCACGACCGAATCGAGCAGAGTCTGATCGACGATATAGCCCTCATGCGTGCGCAGCTGGGTGCACCCGGTGGCCAGCCATGCCAAAGGCAAGGCGAAAAGCAGCTTGGATATTGGCAAAGAGCGCATATACTCAACATTCCCTCTATGGACCACCGTCCCCGTTCAATCTTGGGTCGGCAGCAAATGGCAGATTTTGCCCCTGTGCAATCGCCTTACGCCAAATCGTCAGGGTGGCGCAAGCCGCTCTAGATGATGGGCCGCAAGCTCAGAATAGGCGACCTGCTTCCCAATGCATGCCCGCACGGCTATGGGCAGATGCATGGCATTTCTTTCCAATCTGTTTAGCCGCAAAGTCGCCCCGCGTGATCATCTGCGCCCGCTCTATGATGCCATCATCGCGCTGGGCCGTGACCCGAAATGGTATAGAAATGGCGTGCCAGACACGATCGATGGCCGCTTTGAAGTCATTACCGCCATATTGGCGCATGTCCTTCTGCGATTAGAGCAGGATGCGGATGCGCGTGCGACAAGCGCCTATCTTACCGAGGTTTTCATCGACGATATGGATGCGCAATTGCGACAATCCGGCGTCGGTGACCTGATGGTCGGTAAACATATCGGCACAATGATGGGTGCACTGGGCGGGCGATTGGGGGCCTATCGCCTGGCGACAAATGCCGCAGAGAGAAGTGCGGCGCTGGAACGCAATTTGGGCATGCCGGGCGATGGTTCGCTTGATCGTGCCGGAGAAGATTTACACCAGCTCGCTCTATCCCTGGCCCAAGCGCCAGTCGCGGCCATCCTCGCTGGCCAGTTGCCAAGGGTGGCCTAGTGACCCTCTTTTCCCGCATCATGACAGTCGAAGAGGCGCATCGACAGCTCACACCGCTAAACCTGACGGCGAATGCACAGGAATGTGCGGCGGTGGCGCGCCGGTTCGACTGGTTGGCCGTTGAGGGGCTGTCCGCGACCCTCCACTTTTCGGGCGCAGGCACTCTGGTCAACATAAAGGGGCAAGTGCAAGCCAATGTTACCCGGCCCTGCGTCGCAACGGCACGGCCTATGTCAACCCGCATCAACGCCTCCTTTGTGGTGCGGCTCATCCCCATGGCGCAAATGGAGGCCGAGGCCGAGGCGTGCGAAGTTGAGCTGTCGCTCGAAGCGCTCGACACCATCGGTTATGATGATGCGCGCTTTGATTTGGCCGACATCCTCGCCGAAACCCTTGCGCTGAACCTCGATCCCTGGCCGCGCAGCGCTGATGCCGACGAATGGCTTGCAGCTAACGGCGTGCTAAGTGCGGAAAATACGGGACCGTTCGCTGGTCTGGCTGCGTTGAAAGCGCGCATGACAGACCTATAGCAAGAAGTGCTTAGAACGGCACTTCATCGTCCAAATCGTCCGGGAATGGCGATCCGCCGCCAGAACGCGCACCGCCGCTGCCCCCCGATGACTGGCCCCAATCGCTGCCGCTGTCGCTGGGG
>JBEBJX010000049.1:0-15460 GCA_040079655.1 Sphingopyxis sp.
CCCCCGACCCCTCCCCTGAAGGGGAGGGGGGGGAATCGTTATGACCCCCCCCTCCTATGCCACCGACGCGCTCATCGCATCGGACATTGATGCCTATCTGGAGGCACATCAGCATAAATCACTGTTGCGGTTCATCACCTGTGGCAGCGTTGATGACGGAAAATCGACGCTGATCGGGCGGTTGCTTTACGACAGCAAAATGATCTTTGACGATCAGCTGAGCGCGTTGGAGGCGGACAGCAAGCGGGTGGGGACGCAAGGGGCCAAGATCGACTTTGCACTGCTGGTCGATGGACTGGCGGCGGAACGCGAACAGGGCATCACCATCGACGTCGCCTATCGTTTTTTCGCGACCGAAAAGCGCAAGTTCATTGTCGCCGATTGCCCTGGCCACGAACAATATACCCGCAACATGGTGACCGGGGCGTCGACCGCAGACCTGGCGGTGATATTGGTTGATGCGCGCAAGGGGGTGTTGACCCAGACGCGGCGGCACGCGACGCTGGCGCACCTTTTGGGGGTTCGGCACATCGTGCTGGCGGTCAACAAGATGGACCTGGTTGGTTATGACAAAGCGACATTTGACCGCATCACCCTGGCGTTCCGTGCTTTTGCGAGCGAATTGGGAATCACCCGTTTCACCGCTATCCCCATTTCTGGCGTGGTGGGCGACAATGTAACCGCGCATTCGGAAGCGATGCCATGGTATTCGGGGCCCGTCTTGCTCGATCATTTGAACAGTGTCGAGATAGGCGAAGATATCGCGGCAACAAGCCCATTCCGTATGCCGGTGCAGTGGGTCAACCGCCCTTCCCACGATTTTCGCGGCTTTGCCGGACAGATTGCCAGCGGCATCGTGCGGCCCGGGGACACGGTGCGTATCCTGCCATCGGGCAAGGTCACGACCATCGGCCGGATTGTGACCGCAGATGGTGATTTGACAGCAGCGGTTTCGGAGCAATCGGTGACATTGACGCTCGCTGACGAGGTCGATTGTTCGCGCGGCGACGTTATCACCATTGCCGATGATCCACCGCAAGTGGCCGATCGGTTTGAGGCCACATTTGTGTGGATGGCCGAAGAGCCGATGGTGCCCGGCCGTGCCTATGCGCTAAAATTGGCGACGCAGAGCGTGTCCGCGACCATCGCTGCGCCTAAATATCAGCTCAACGTCAGCACATTGGAGCATATGGCGGCGCGCACGCTGGACCTAAATGCGATTGGCGTTGCGGAACTGGCGACCGACAGACCGATTGTGTTTGAGCCCTATGCGACAAGCCACACGCTGGGTGGTTTCATCCTTATCGACAAGGTCAGCAATGCGACGGTAGCGGCGGGGATGATTAGCTTTGCATTGCGACGCTCGCAAAATGTCCATGCCCAAGCGCTCGATATCAGCCGCGATATGCATGCCGCGATCAAGGGGCAACGCCCGAGCGTCATTTGGCTGACCGGCCTGTCGGGATCGGGCAAATCGACCATCGCCAACCTGGTTGAGAAAAAACTCCATGCCGCCGGACGGCACAGCTTCCTGCTCGACGGCGATAATGTCCGCCACGGCCTCAACAAGGATCTGGGCTTTACCGAGGCCGATCGTATCGAAAATATCCGCCGCGTCGGCGAGGTGGCACGGTTGATGGCCGATGCTGGCCTGATCGTCATCACCGCCTTCATCTCGCCGTTCCGCGCCGAACGCGCGATGGTCCGCGCGATGGTGCCCGACGGCGAGTTTATCGAGATTTTCGTCGATACCCCGTTGAGCGTGGCCGAGGAACGCGACGTCAAGGGTCTGTATAAAAAGGCGCGTGCCGGGCAATTGGCTAACTTTACCGGCATCGACAGCCCCTATGAAGCGCCGGAAAACCCCGAACTGCACATCGACACCACAAAGATGAGCGCCGAGGCGGCTGCGGACGCGATTGTCGCAAGGTTGCTGGGATGAGCGGCGGCGAGGAGAGCGACACTGCGCTCGCCGCGCGTTTGGCGTCAGGGGCCGGCGAATTACTGATGGCATTGCGCAGCGATGCGGGGGCGCTATCGGGCAAGGCGCTTGGCGCAAAGGGCGACGCACAAGCCAACATTTTTCTGTGCGAGGCATTGCGTCTGGCTCGGCCCGATGATGCGATATTGAGCGAGGAGGAGGCCGACAATGCGGCGCGCCTGTCCAACCCGCGGGTGTGGATTATCGACCCGCTCGACGGCACCCGCGAATATAGCGAGGGGCGCGATGACTGGGCGGTGCATGTCGCGCTCAGCATCGATGGTGCCGCGATTGTCGGGGCGGTGGCATTGCCCGCACGCGGGCTGACGCTCGATAGCGGTTCGGCAATGCTCGCGCCTCCTATAGCCCGCCCGCCGCGCATGGTGGTGAGCCGTTCGCGCCCGCCCAGCCAGGCGCTCCACGTCGCCGCTGCGCTCGGCGCAGAGTTGGTGCCGATGGGCAGCGCGGGGGCCAAAGCGATGGCGGTGGTGCTGGGCGAGGCCGACATATACCTCCACGCTGGCGGGCAATATGCGTGGGACAATGCCGCGCCAGTCGCAGTGGCGAGCGCTGCGGGGCTGTATTGCAGCCGCTTGGATGGCTCAAAACTCGTCTATAACCTGGCGGAAACCTATGTCCCCGATCTACTGATCTGCCGACCAGAATGGGAAGCCAAAGTGCTGGCGGCGCTGTAACCTCTTGTAAGCTCAAGGCGAATGTCCGACAAGACGCGTGGAGGACCGCATGATCGAGGTCAACAATGACAGCGCGACAGGCGAGGTTGAGCGGGTGCCTGTTCCCGCTGGCGGCGAGTTGGTCAGGCGACACGCGTTGGCGACGCGGATCTGGCATTGGGTCAATGCTGTCACCTTGCTCATCATGCTGGGGAGCGGGCTGACAATATTCAATGCGCACCCGCGGCTATACTGGGGCGAATATGGCGCAAATGCTGACTATGCCTGGCTGCAAATCGGGGCCGAGAATGGACACGGGTATATACGGGTTGGGGATGCTCGGCTGGTGACAACCGGCCTGCTCGGCTTGTGGGTCGATGACGCGGGGGTGCCGCAAAACCGCGCCTTTCCATCGTGGGCGACAATTCCGTCCGACTATAACCTCGCCGATGGGCGGCTGTGGCATTTCTTTTTCGCCTGGGTGCTGGGGATTGCGCTGGTCGTATATATGGCTGTGTCGCTCATCAACCGTCATTTCTGGCGCGACCTGCGCATCCGCCCCGCCGAGCTTGCACCCAGCCATATCTGGCATGACATCAAACAGCATATACGGTTACGTTTTCCCACTGGGGCGGCGGCGCTCCGTTATAATATCTTGCAAAAACTGAGCTATGTCGGAGTGATATTCGCCCTGTTGCCGCTGATTATCATGACGGGGCTTGCGATGTCGCCGACGATGGATGCCGCCTGGCCGTGGCTGCTCGATCTGTTCGGGGGCCGCGCTTCGGCGCGTTCGCTCCATTTCATCGCGGCGTTTCTGCTATTTGCTTTCTTTGTCGTGCATATGGTGATGGTGCTGCTGGCCGAGCCAATCAACGAAGTGCGATCGATGGTCACAGGCTGGTATCGCTTGCCGCGTGATCGGGTGGTGCCTGAGCCGAGCGGTGAAGGGCAAAGCGCATGAACGGCAAGATCATGCTTTCACGCCGCAGGCTGATTGGCTCGATCGGTGTTGGCGCGGGTGGGTTATTATTGTCGGGTTGCGATGCATTGGGCGAGAATGCGCGTTTTCGCAGCCTGCTCGGTAGCGGTGAAAATCTGACCTATCGCGCACAGCGGCTGGTGACAGATCGCAATGCACTGGCGAAAGAGTATAGCGCGCGCGACATGTCGCCGCTGTTTCGTGCCAATGGGAATGTCATGCCCAGCTCGCTCGACTATGCTGCACATCTCGCCAACAGATTTGCCGATTGGCGGCTGGTGGTCGATGGGTTGGTGGCGCGGCCACTCAGCATTCCGCTTGCTGCATTGATGGCGATGCCGCAGCGCGCGCAAATCACGCGGCATGACTGTGTCGAGGGGTGGAGCGCGATTGGCAAATGGCAGGGGCCGAACCTGTCGCATATCCTCAGCCTAGCGCGGCTATTGCCCTCGGCGCGCTATATCGTCTTTCATTGCGCCGATGCGTTTGGGGCGCACCCCTATTATGAATCGATTGACCTGATCGACGCGCTGCACCCGCAATCCATCCTCGCGTGGCGGATGAATGATGCGCCCTTGCCGGTGGCGCACGGCGCGCCTGTTCGCCTGCGCGTAGAGCGGCAATTGGGCTATAAGCATGCGAAATATGTGATGCGGATCGAGGCGCGCGACCGAATTGACAACCTCTATCGCGGCCACGGCGGTTTTTGGGAAGATGACGCCGGCTATCAATGGTATGCGGGTATATAGAAAACGCAGCAATCCGCTTGCCCATAGGCGTTGCTGTCGGTAACGAGCGGCTATGGGATTCTTTGGCAAAATATTCACCTGGTGGGATGGCGCGACCATAGGCACCTTGCTGTATAGCGCGCGCAAGGGCCGCAAAGTGGGCGAAGATGCGCTGGGCAATCGCTATTTTGAGAGCAAGGATGGGGCGCGTCGCTGGGTGCTCTATCATGGCGTTAATGATGCGAGCCGCGTGTCGCCCGATTGGCATGGCTGGCTGCACCACAGCTATGACGGTTTGCCCGACGATGTTCTGCCGCCTGCGCGTGACTGGCAAAGGGCGAGCGAGGGCAATTTGACTGGAACAAGTGGCGCTTATGCTCCCAGCGGCGCACTTGACCGTGGCGGAAAACGCGCCAGCGCGAGCGGTGATTATCAGCCATGGGCGCCAGAAACCTAATGGTGATTGGCATGATCAATGGCGCGCGCCGCGCGGCGACATATACTCTATTGCCGCTGCTCTTCGCTGGGTTGGCGGCATGTGATCGTGCGGCAGAGCGCCAAACCCCACCGCCCGAAGCCAATCGCCCCATTCCCAAATCGCGACCAGCCGCCACCGGGGCGGATGATATATATGCCGGAGTGACGCCGATGGAAGCGCGTGTCGCGGTGCTGGGCCTGCTCAACAAGCGTAATGGGCTGGTCCGCGACATCACGCTGAAACCAGGCGAGAGCATCCGCATCGGCCGTGCTGTCATCCGCGTTCGGGCGTGCGAGCGCACCGCGCAATGGGAAATGCCACAGGAAACCGGGGTGTTCGTGCAGTTGATTGTGCTCGACCATGGCTCCGAGCGGTGGCGGCGCGCCTTTTCAGGCTGGTTGTTCAAGGACAGGCCAGACCGCAATATCATCCAGCACCCCATTTATGACGTATTCGTCAAAAGCTGTACCATGACATGGCCGGGTGAAGTCGCCGTGCCTGATGGTTCGGCGGCATCGGTATCTGGCCCGCGCCCTGCGGCCAGGGCAGGGGCGGCCAGCACGGCATCGAGCGCACCCCAATCCCCCGCACCCGCTGGCACCGCTCCGACGGCGGCGCCCGCTGCCGAGCCGCCAGCAGCAACGCCGCCAGCGGACACGGCGCGATAGAGCAGTTTCAGATAGTCGGCCTGGGGCATTTCCTGTGCACCGAGCGAGGCCAGATGGGCGGTTTGGAATTGGCAATCGAGCAGGGTGAACCCCCCTGCGCGCAACCGCGCGACGAGCCAGGCCAAGGCGACTTTTGATGCATTATCGCGGCGCGAGAACATCGATTCGCCGAAAAAGGCGTGGCCCAGCGTGACTCCGTATAGCCCGCCGACCAGCGCCTCGCCGTCCCAGCATTCGACCGAATGCGCGTGGCCGAGCGCAAAGAGCGCTGCGTAATTCGCCTCAATTGTTGCGTTGATCCAGCTGCCCTCGCGACCCGGCGATGGTGCGGCGCAATGGCTGACAATTTCGGTAAAAACGGTATCGCTTGTCACCCGAAATCTGTTTTGCCGCACCAGTTTTGCGAGCGAGCGCGACAGGTGAAAGCGGTCGAGCGGCAATATCGCGCGCATCTCCGGTTCGACCCAGTAGATCTCTGGATCATCGCGGCTGTCAGCCATAGGGAAAATACCGCTGGCATAAGCGCGCAACAAGATTTCTGGCGCAATTGGTGGTTGCTGTGGTTGTGGGGTTAGCGGGGTCACCTGTCTCGCCTATTGATAGTCAATATCAATTATGACCAAATATATAATCGCCTTAATCGATAAGTGTAAGCCAGTTTTCTTGTTAGCGAACTGCATTGAATGCGCATAGGACGAGCCAACAGGCATTTTCAAGCGGCTTTGTTTTTGATTGCCCGCAGGGCCGTTTTTGATTGCCCGCAGGGCCAATGAAGGAGAGAAATAATGGACCTCAAAGGATCGCAGACCGAAGACAATCTCAAAGCCGCTTTTGCTGGCGAAAGTCAGGCCAATCGCCGCTACCTCTATTTTGCGCAGCAGGCCGATATTGAGGGTCATAATGACGTTGCGGCGGTGTTCCGTTCAACCGCAGAAGGCGAGACAGGGCATGCGCACGGCCACCTCGAGTTTTTGCAAGGTGGCGGCGGCGACCCCGCAACCAACATGCCGATTGGCAATACACGCGATAATCTGGCGTCGGCGATTGCGGGCGAGACCCACGAATATACTGACATGTATCCCGGGATGGCGCGCACCGCGCGCGATGAGGGGTTCGACGAGATCGCCGATTGGTTTGAAACGCTGGCCAAGGCGGAAAAGAGCCACGCTGGCAAATTTCAGCGCACGCTCGACGAAGTGCTGGCCAGCGCCTGAGCGCTCCGGCGCGCGACAGCGCATAGCAAGTTTGCGGCCTAACGGTGGGCCGCATGACGCCCCTGTCCTGCCTTGGCCACTCCCCCCGGTCGGCAGGGCAGGCGGCAAATCCATTGAGCGAGTAGATTTATGCGCGAGGGAAGCCTGGACGCGCCTGTCCGCCACCCGATAGCGTGGCAGGATGAGGCCTATTATGATGAGGCGGCGCTCGATACCGAGCTGCGCCGAGCGTTCGACATCTGCCACGGCTGTCGCCGCTGTTTCAACCTGTGCGACAGTTTTCCCATGCTGTTCGATATGGTGGATGAGAGCCCCAATGAGCGCGTGGACGACCTCAGCGCCGCCGACATCAAGGCTGTGGTTGACGAATGCACGCTGTGTGACATGTGTTTCATGGTCAAATGCCCCTATGTGCCGCCGCACGCATTTGACCTCGATTTCCCGCACCTGATGCTGCGCCACCGCGCGGTCGCCCATGCCAAGGGCCAGACCAGCTTAGTTGATCGCGAGCTAGCCAAGACCGACCGCAACGGCAAGTTGGCGACGATATTGCCCGATGTCATCAACTGGGCCAGCGGCGATGGTTCGCCATTGCGCGGTCTGATCGAGAAAGCGACGGGGATCGACAAGCGTGCACATTTGCCCGCCTTTGCCGATGTGCCGTTGACGCACCAGCAATCCCAAGCGCCGCCGCCCAACCCCGATGGCCCGGCGTTCGGCAAAAAAGTTGCGCTTTATGCGACCTGTTACGGCAATTTCAACGACCAGACGCCGGGACATGCGGCGCTCCGCGTGCTCGCTCATAATGGCGTCGCTGTTCGCATTGAGCACCCCGAATGCTGCGGTATGCCCAAGTTCGAAAATGGCGATCTGGGCGCGGTGGCCAGCGCGGCGGAGCGGATATCCGCGCATTTCGCAGCCCTGATTGCCGATGGTTATGATGTGGTGCCGCTGACCACCTCTTGCGCGCTGATGCTCAAGTTTGAATGGCCGCTATTGCACCCGGGGAATGTGGCAGTGGCGGCGCTGGCGGCCGCAACCTATGATGTGTCGCAATATATCGTCGCGTTGGCCAAGGAGACAGGGTTGATGCCGCTCAGCGCAATGCAGGTCAAAATCGGCGTGCATTTTGCCTGTCATGCGCGGGCGCAAAATATGGGGCCAAAGGCGCTCGAGATGCTGCGTCTGATTCCTGGCGCGACGCCCGAATTGACTGATCGTTGTTCGGGACATGGCGGCAAATGGGGCATCATGGCGGAAAATTTTGACACTGCGGTTAAAATCGGTCGCCCTGCCGCGCGCAGCCTGATGAAATCAAACCCCGATTATGTGGTGTCCGAATGCCCGTTGGCTGGCCCCCATCTGGGACAGGTGATGGCGCTGTCGGGGATGGACAATGTGCCCAGCCGCGACGGCCTGCCGTTGGGAAAGACCATGAATAAACGCTTGGGCCATCCGATCGAATTGATCGCATTAGCCTATGGATTTTAACACCATTCGTCATGCTGAACGTGTTTCAGCATCCATGGACCCTGAAACAAGTTCGCAGGTGACGAGGGTTATTTTGACAGGACTTTTCATGCCCCGCGAAACCAGAACCATCACCCGCGACGACATCATGCCCATGGAGGCGTTCGAGACAATTCGCGCCGAAAAGCGTCAGGACAATGTGATCCGCAAACGCTTTCGCCGCGTCGCCCTCGGCCCGCACGCGACGATCATCTTTGAAAATTGGGACAGCATGTGGTGGCAGGTGCACGAGATGCTGCGCGTTGAAAAGGGCGGCGATGCTCAAATTGATGACGAGCTAGCCGCCTATAACCCGATGATCCCCGATGGGGGCGAGTTGACGGCATGCCTGTTTTTCGAGGTCGATGATCCGGTCAAACGCGCGGCCTTCCTCGGTCAATTGGGCGGGGTCGAGGATCATATTTTCATCCAGCTGGGCGATCAGCGGGTTTGTGCCATGCCCGAAGGCGACACCCCGCGCACCAATGCGGACGGCAAGGCGAGCGCTGTTCATTTCCTGCATTTCCCATTCACGCCGCAGCAGGTGGCGGCGTGGCGCGGGGGGAATGATACGGCGATGGTCGGCATCGACCACACGGCCTACGGCCATATGGCAATGCTCAGCGGCGAGCTGCGCCGCGAATTGGCGCGCGATTTTGCTATGTGATCGCCCGCCGAAAGCGCACTCTCGACGGGCGATCTTTCCTCCCCAGGAAAGCATGGGTGGCACCATTAAATAGGGACTGTCCCTATTTAACTCCTATTTCACCATTAAATAGGGACTGTCCCTATTTAACTCCTATTTAATTGCGAATTGGTTCCCACAGCGGCGTTTATGCCGCGAATTGATTCATCGTATTGTCGGCCCCGCCGGCCTTCAGCGCGGCTTCGCCAGCGAAGTATTCCTTATGATCGTCGCCAACATCGCTTCCACTCATATTCTGATGCTTGACGCAGGCGATCCCTTGGCGGATTTCGGCGCGCTGGACATTTTTGACATAGCCGAGCATCGCCTCCGCCCCGAAATAGTCGCGCGCGAGGTTGTCGGTCGATAGCGCCGCTGTGTGATAGGTGGGGAGCGTGATGAGGTGGTGGAAAATCCCCGCCCGCGCCGCCGCATCGCGTTGGAAGTCGCGGATGCGCTCGTCCGCCTCCTGCCCGAGCGCGCTCGCGTCATAATCGGCGCTCATCAGCTTTGCGCGGTCATAAGCGGCCATGTCGCGGCCCTCGGCTTCCCATGCATCGAACACCTGTTGGCGAAAGTTCAGCGTCCAGTTGAACGACGGCGAATTATTATAGACCAGCTTGGCATTGGGCACGACCGCACGGATCCGGTCCACCATGCTGGCGATCTGTTCGATATGCGGCTTTTCGGTTTCGATCCACAACAGGTCGGCCCCGTGCTGGAGGCTGGTGATGCAATCGAGCACACAGCGGTCCTCGCCGGTCCCTGGGCGGAACTGAAACAGGTTTGACGGCAGGCGCTTGGGCCGCATCAATTTGCCGTCGCGGTTGATGAGGACATCGCCCGCCTCGCCCGCGCCGGTCACTTCCTCGCAATCGAGAAAAGCGTTATATTGGTCACCAAGGTCGCCCGGCGCATGGCTGAAGGCGATCTGTTTGGTCAGGCCAGCGCCGAGGCTGTCGGTGCGGGTGACGATGATGCCATCCTCGACGCCAAGCTCCATGAAGGCGTAGCGGCAGGCGCGAACCTTGGCGAGGAAGTCCTCGTGCGGCACGGTGACCTTGCCATCCTGATGGCCGCATTGTTTTTCGTCGCTGACCTGATTTTCGATCTGGAGCGCACAGGCCCCAGCCTCGATCATCTTTTTGGCTAGCAGATAGGTCGCCTCGGCATTGCCGAACCCGGCGTCGATGTCGGCGATGATCGGCACAACATGCGTTTCATAATTGTCGATGGCGGTCAGCAGCTGTTTCTCGCGGAGCTGATCGCCAGCAGCGCGCGCGGCGTCAAGGTCGCGGAACAGCATCCCCAGTTCGCGCGCATCGGCTTGCTTAAGGAATGTGTATAGCTCGGCAATCAACGCCGGAACGCTGGTTTTTTCGTGCATCGATTGGTCGGGCAGCGGGCCAAACTCACTACGCAGCGCCGCGATCATCCAGCCCGACAGGTAGAGGTAACGGCGCTTGGTCGTTCCGAAATGCTTCTTGATCGCGATCATCTTTTGCTGCGCAATAAAGCCGTGCCAACAACCGAGTGACTGGGTGTAATGGGCCGGGTCAGCGTCATAGGCCGCCATGTCGGCGCGCATGATAGCGGCGGTATAACGCGCGATGTCGAGCCCGGTGAGAAAGCGATTCTGCGCGCGCATCCGCGCCACGGCCTCGGCACCGATACCGTCCCAGGCGCCGTTGTTGTTGCCGATCAGGCGGTTGGTGCTGGCAATGTCGCTCGCATATGTCATGGGCTTGATACTCTCCTTCCCCTAGGCGGGGCTTGGCCTTCCCCTAGGCGGGGCTTGGCGGGTCTTTCGTAAGCAGGAGAGATAGTGCGGTGCAGCATGGCGCTGCACGTTATTTGTGAAGATTTTTTGTAAATATTGCGTATAATGGCATGTTGCATTTGTCGTAATGTAAAGTTATTTACAATCCCGCTAGGCCTTGCCTAGGGGAAGGGCAGAAAGAATCACCCATGAGTCGGAATCATGAGTAATGGGCGGGTTTTTGCGGGGCCGATCGTGCGGCGCCTGCGCCGCGCCGCTGGCCTGACCCAAGCGGCGATGGCGAGCGCGCTCGACATTTCACCCAGCTATCTCAATTTGATCGAACATGGGCAGCGCCCGTTGTCGGCGGCGTTGATCGTGCGGTTGGCGGAGCGATTTGGTTTTGACCCTGCCACCCTTGGCGAAGATCGCGGCGCGGGCGGGGTGGCGGCGCTGCGGCGGCGGCTGGCCGATCCGTTGTTCGCCGACCTTGGCATCGACGGGCAGGATGCAGAGGAATGGATGGGCAGCGCGCCGGAACTGGTCGCCGCCTTTGCCAAACTTTACGATGCCAAACTGGCGGGCGGGGCGGGCACTGCGGGCGCGCGACCCAGCGAGGCGGAAGCTGAGCCGGTGCGGATCGTGCGGCACGAGATCGAACGCTGGTCCAATCATTTCGCCGACCTTGACGCACAGGCAGAGGTGCTGGCGGATGAACTGCGTCTGGCCAACCCCGACCTGTATAGCGCAATTGCTGAGCGACTGCGTAGTCGACATCAGATCGCGATCCGCATCTTGCCCACTGATGTGATGCCTGATCGGCTGCGGCGGCTTGATCTGCACGCGCGGCAACTGCAATTGTCCGAATGGCTCGGGGCGCCATCGCGGACATTCCAGGCGGCTGTGCTGCTCGCGCAGCTTGAAGCTAAATCAGAGATTGACGCATTGGTTGCGGGTGCCGCGTTGACCGACCGCGCGGCGTCCCTTTCTGGCCTTTCCCACTTGCAGGCGAGCGCGGCGTCCCTTTCTGGCCTTTCCCATGCGCACCCGCGTCGGCCTGCCGATGGGGAAGGGCAGCTAGAAACGCGCGCGGCAAAGCGCCTGTTCCGCCGGCATCTGGCGCATTATTATGCGGCGGCGCTGATCATGCCCTATGATCGCTTTTTGCGGGCTTGCGAGGGCAGCGGCTATGACCTGCCGCTGCTGGAGCGGCGATTTGGTGTCAGTTTTGAACAATTGGCGCACCGATTGACAACGATGAGCCGGGTGGGTGCGCGCGGCCTGCCGTTTTTTATGCTGCGCGTGGACAGGGCGGGGCAGGTGTCCAAACGTTATGCCGGGGCGAGCGGATCACCGATGGTCGATGGCGCTGTGCGCTGTGCGCGTTGGCGGGCGCATGAGGCGTTTGAACGGCCGACCGACCTGGTCCGCGATGTGGCGGAGCTGGAGGATGGCAGCCGCTGGATGTGCCTTGCCCGATCCGCCGCGTCACCTGTGCGCGATGTCGGGGGGCATGAAGCGCGCTTTGCCGTGGTGCTGGGTGTCGAACAGCGCTTTGCCAGTCCGATGAGTGCTGCGTCGGTGCAGCCAGAGCGGGGCGATTCCGCGACGTCGATTGGGCTTGGCTGCGCCCGCTGTCTGCGCGCCGATTGCGCTCAGCGCGGGCAGCCGCCTCATGGCAAATCTCTAACGATCAACGAACGCGAGCGGGGGCTGTCGGCCTTTTCGTTTTGATGGGGTGATGCGGCGAGCGGATGAGGTCGCAGATGCCCTGATTGACAAAGTAGCGCCCGCTCGTGAAACCGGTTACATGATAGAAAAATGGCCGAATCGATGGGCGTGGGAGAGAGGCGATGAGGGGATTGACTGGACGTTGGGCTTGGGTGGCGAGAGTGATGCTGGCTGCATTCTGCATGGCCGCACCCGCCCAGGCGCAGGCGCAAGACCTGGTCGTCACCAACGCCACGCACAGCCTGCGCGCCACGCCGATCAGCGACGCCATTGTCCGCATCCGCATCACCCCCATCGCTGCTACTGCTGAGGATGCGAGCTGGGTGGTCGCGGCCGATGTTCGCGCGCGCCGCGTGGCGGCCGAGGTTGGGGAGCGTGAACTGCGCACCGCGCGGCTCCACATCACGGTCGATGGGGCGACACTGGGTCTCAACGTCGATGACCAGGCTGGCCAGCGCATCTTTGCCAGCGATGCCGATCCGCTGCGCCGCGAAGGGCAGGGCTTTACCCTGCGCCAGCGCCTCGACATCGGCGAACATATTTTCGCGCTGGGCGACAAGACCGGCTTGCTCGATCGGCGCGGGTCAAGCTTTGTCAACTGGAACACCGACAGCTGGAATTATTCATCGAGCAGCGACCCCAGCTATAAATCGGTGCCGTTCTTCATCAGCAGCGGCGGCGCGGGCGGGGCCTATGGTGTGCTGCTCGACAATAGCTGGCGCAGCTGGTTCGATTTTGGCCACCGCGAGGCCGACGTCCTCTCTTTCGGGGCCAGTGACGGGCCGATTGACTATTATATCATCGCTGGCCCGACGATTGCCGAGGTTGTCCGCCGCTATACCGACCTGTCGGGCCGGGCGCCGCTGCCGCCGCGCTGGGTGCTGGGCTATCAGCAATCGCGCTGGTCGTATGAGAGCGAGGCCGAGGTCCGCGCGCTGGCCGCGCGGCTGCGCAGCGAGCGTATCCCGACCGATGTGATCTGGCTCGACATCGATTATCAGGACCGCAACCGCCCCTTCACCATCAACCGGCAGAGTTTCCCGCAGTTTCGCGGGATGATAAGCGATTTGCGCCGCGATGGTTTCAGCCTGGTGGCGATTGCCGACCCGCACATCGCCCACGCGCCCGATCAAGGCTATGGTGCCTATGACAGCGGTGTGGCGGGGGGGCATTTCCTCAGCCGCGCCGATGGCACGCCCTATATCGCGCCGGTATGGCCCGGCCCATCGGTGTTCCCCGACTATACGCGCACTGCGACACGCGAATGGTGGGGCGATTTGCTGACCCCGCTGGTCGATGATGGCATTGCCGGCATCTGGAACGACATGAACGAACCGGCGATTTTTGAGACATCAACCAAGACAATGCCGATCGATACTGTTCACCGGATTGTGGGGGATGATTTTGCCGCCCGCACCGCCAGCCATGCCGAAATCCACAATGTCTATGGCATGCAAAATACCCGCGCGACCTATGACGGGTTGCGGCGGCTGCGGCCCGACGAGCGCGCCTTTGTCATGACCCGCGCCAGCTTTGCTGGTGGACAGCGCTATGCCGCGACCTGGACCGGAGACAACAGCTCGACCTGGGATCATTTGCGGCTGTCGGTGTCGCAGACGCTCAACCTCGGCCTGTCCGGCTTTACCTGGGCGGGGGCCGATGTCGGTGGATTTACCGGCGGGCCATCGGCGGAGCTGATGACCAGGTGGTTCCAATATGCCGCCTTCGCCCCGATATTCCGCGACCATAGCGCCAAGGATGCGCCGCGCGCCGAACCATGGGTGCACGGGGCCGAACATCTGGCGATCCGCCGCCGCTATGTCGAGGAACGATACCGGCTGATGCCCTATATCTATGCGCTGGCAGAGGCGAGCGCGCGGACAGGCGACCCGTTGATGCGTCCGGTCTTCTATGACTATCCCGCGCTGGTCGACAGCCCGTGCAGCGCACCGATGACCTTTACATTAGGCAGCGCGCTACTGATCGGTGGCAACCCCAAGCCAGAGGATGACGTCGCCTATCCGGTGTGCCTGCCCGCAGGCGGCTGGTATGATTACTGGAGCGGAGCGCGGGTCGCGGGCCGTGCGTCGCAGGACGGTCGCTTTGCGTTGCTCGATGTCACCCCGCGGCTCGACACGCTGCCGGTTTATGTGCGCGCGGGGACGATATTGCCGCGCGCGCCGCTGGTGCAAAGCACGCTGGAGCGACCAGAGGGTGCGCTGGAGGTGCATATCTACCCCGGCCCCGATTGCCACGGCACGCTTTATGATGATGATGGGCACAGCATGGGCTTTGCGCGCGGGGACTTTGCGCGCCAGAACGTGACGTGCACCATCGATGCGGCGGGGCGGGTGCAAAGCCTATCCTTTGCCGCACGCGAAGGGCGGCATCATCCGTGGTGGACAAATATGGCCATCATCATCCATGATGGCATCAGCTATCAGGCAAGGCTTGGCGGGCGGGTGCTCGGCGTGAACCAAGTGGATGGCGCGACGCAGATCGATCTGCCCGATCAGGGTGGCGCAGCGACTATCCGCCTGACACCAGCGCCATAGGGCAGACGAACACAGGGGAAGGAGAGCGATGACAGCAGCGCCGCGAGCGAGCAAGCACCGCCTTATCATGTTCGTCGGCGGCGATTTTGCCTGTAACCTCTATTGGCAGAGCGTCATGCTCTATCTGCTATTTTATTATACCGAAGCGCTAGGGCTATCGATCGAAACTGCGTCCGCTTGTTATGCGGTGGCATCGGTTTGGGACGGAGTGGCCAGCCTCGGCATCGGCTTGCTGGTTGACCGCTATGCGAGCGCGCGCAGCTATCGACTGGCGCTGGCGGGGGGCAGCATTCCTTTGGGGCTGAGCTTCATGCTCACTTATGCGCCGCCGCCGGTTACGGGCCTATGGATAGTGGTGTGGGTGATGGCGGGGCATTTGCTGTTCCGCACCTTTTATGCGTTGGTCAATATTCCCTATCTCGCGATGTCGGCGCGGATCTCCATGGACAGGCGTGACCGCGCGCTGGTTGTGGGCGGGCGGATGCTGGCGGGCACA
>JBEBJX010000050.1:0-15435 GCA_040079655.1 Sphingopyxis sp.
CGTCCGTGGTGCCCATGCTCTGGTCTGCCGCGCGTTCCGCTGGCAAATCTGCTGCGCCGACAATCATATCGTCGGGTCGCGGCGTTACGATTGGCGGTGTCACCCCCAAATAATCGCGGACCAGGAGGTCGATCTCCGGCTCGGCCTCGGGATTGCGATTGAGCTCGGCATTGCGAATAATATTGTAACGCTGTGCCGTCATCGCTGCATTGTCCCTTGCATCCGCCAAGATGGTCGGGCGAATGAACACCATCAAATTGGTGCGGGCGCGGCTGCGCGATCGTGAACGGAACAACTCGCCAATCAACGGAATGTCGGACAGCAAGGGAATCCGCTCGATTGTCGCGCGCTCATCATCGTTGAGCAGCCCGCCGATAGCCAAAATCTGCCCATTGTCGGCGGTCAGCACGGTTTCGAACAATCTCTTGTTGATGATGAGATCGCTTGAGCGGCTGTTGACCGGCCCGGCGACGCTGGAGACTTCCTGAGAAATATAAAGCTTAATCTCTCCGCTGGCGTTAATCTGCGGCGTAACCGTCAACTTGATGCCGACCTCTTCGCGCTGGACGGTGCGGAATGCACGATCGAAATTATCGCCCAGTGCCTCGCCAGTGGTGATTGGCACATCCTGCCCAACCAGGAAACGCGCCTCGCTGTTATCCAATGTCACAATATGCGGGGTGGCGAGCAGATTGCTGTCGGTGTCGGATTGCACGGCGTTGATGATGGCCCCGAACACTGTGTTGCGGCCAATATCACCAGCAAACCCTGCGAAACCACCGGTCGCGCCGATAATTGACGCTGCCGCTGCGTCCTGAACAGCACTGCCAAGCGGGCTGTTATTGGTTGTGGTGACCACATTGCCGTTAATGGTCGTTGTTTGGCGCGATAATTGATAGCCCGCAGCAGCGGCGCCGATGGTGAAAATATTGGGGTTTGCGTTCGAATAATTGGTGCCGACAAAGGGGATATTCTGCCCACCAAGCAGAAATTGCACGCCCAGTTGCCGCGCGGCATTATCGCCTATTTCGACAATCACCGCCTCGACCAGCACCTGTTGACGCCGGACATCAAGCTGGCGGATAAGCTCGCCCAGCATCCGTTGCACATCAGCATTGGCGGCAACGATGATGGCGTTTGCGCCCTCGTAGCGAGTGACGATGGCCGGGCCGCGATTGGCGATGGTGCCGCGCCCGCCGGTCGTGGTTGAGTTCGTGGCTGTGGCGGCGGGGGTTGTGCGGGCCTCTCCTCCCCCACTGCCCCCACTGCCACCCTCGCTTGCACGCGGCGCGGCAGCATCGGCGGTGACAGGGTCGCTACCGCCGCCGACGAGCTGTTGCAGCGTTGGAAGCAACCGCGCGGCATCGGCATGGTCGAGCCAATAGACGCGGATTTCCGCGGCGGAGGCGGCGCGTGCGTCCAGCTCATTGGCCAGCGCGGCAAAGCGTTCGACCGACCCGGCATCGCCGCGAATGGCAATGCTGTTCGACGCATCAAATGCGGCGACGCTGACACTGCCAGCGGCCGGAGCGCCATTGGCCGCAGCGGCGCTAGCGCCCAATTGCTGGAGCGACGCCGCCATTTCGCGCGCGCCCGCGTTGCGCAGATGGATGAGACGAGTGGCAGTGGCGTCGCGGTCAATCGACTGGACAAGCGCGCGCACCCGGCGAACATTATCAGCAAAATCAACAACAACCAGGCTGTTGGCGTTGCGATTGGCGGTAACAGACCCTTGCGCGCTGACCAGCGGGCGCAGTGTTTCGACCGCCTGCGCCGCGTCGATATAGCGCAGCCGGACGACCTCGGTGACAAGCTGATTATTCGCCGCCCCGCGCGTGCCAATCGGGCTGGGCTGGGCTGCGGCTCCCTCTATGGGTTGGATGCGATAGCTGCCATTTTGTAGCGGAATGGCGACCAAGCCGTTGGCGCGCAGCGTGGAGAGGACAATTTCGAAATATTCAGCGCGCGACAAGGGCCGTTCGGTGACCACGGTGACGCGGCCCTGCACCCGGCCATCGACGACGAATGTCCGCCCTGTCACCCGCGCAGCATCGGCGATGAAGGCGCGGATATCGGCGTCGCGCACATTGAGGACATGCTGCGCCATAAGCGGCTGTGCCGAAGCCAGGATAGCGGCGGCAGTGAAGAGGTAAGGGAAAAGTCTCATGGATTTCCTGACGGAATGATGATGGCGATGGGGACGGTGCCCGCACCGCGTTCGACGGTCAGGCTAAGCCGTGCGCCGGGGGTCAATTGGTTCGAGAGGGCGGTGAGGTCCGACGGTGATCCGATGGGGCGACCATTGACGGAGCGAATGATGTCGCCGCCACGAAAACCGGCGGCCTGAAAGGCGCTGCCATCGCCCTGTTCGCGCACAATGATGCCTGTGACGCGGCCATCCTCCTGACGCGGGGCAAAGCCTATGCCTGCGCGGAGACTGGCTGGGCTGATCGGGATGGCTGGGCTGGCCGCAGCATTGGCAGCGGCGGGTGCAGCGGCGGCGGGAGTGTGCGCCGCGCCTGGGCCGCTAGCGGGGGCGGATGCAGAGGCTTGCGACTGATCAAGGTAGAGCAATTCGCGCCGCCCGCCATTGTCGATCTCGATATAGTCGAAATGCACCGCAGCAAGGCGGACGCCTGTTTGTATTTCTTCGCCCACACCGATGCTGTTTTGCGTCCCGTCTTCGCCCGCAATAATCGCCGAGCCGGTGCCTGCGCCTTCATTAATGCGGATGCCAAACAGTTGCAAAGGCAGGCCGGTAATGTTCGCTGGCCCCGCCGCGCTGTTGGCAATCGTTCGGTAAAAAGGATCGATGCGTGCGAACAGGGCCGCGCGTTCTTCGGGTGAGAATGTGGTGACTTCCGTTGGTGCCCAGTTGCCATAGGCGCCAATTGGCGACAGGGCGACATAGACCAGCCGCACAATCTGGATGATGAGCGCGATGCCGAGCAGCGCCAGCAATAGCCCTGCGAGCCCGCGTTGGCGCAATGCGTTCCATGCGCGGCGTCCCCCCCCCCGGATCGACTCGACAAAAGCTGCGCTGGTCATGACATTTGTCTGGCGTTTTGGGACCAATGGCGCAAGTGCTGACATATCAGAAGTCGATTGCGTAGGCAGAGAGGCGAGGAGCCAATTCATGCTGTTCTCCGCACGCGCTTGACATTATCGTGCTCCGCACTTGGTGCGGAGCGTTGGGAACCGAGCGCCAAGCCGCCCACGCTCCGGCCTTCGCCGGAGCACGGGGAATATTGGCTGACATTGATGGCCCTGATTATCAGAATGTCAACGTCGCACCCAATGTCACCGTGGTGCCCAGCCTGTAGCGGTTGAGGATGATATGATTTGCGCCCGATTGCTGCAATTCCTGATAGCTGCGCCCCGTCAGGTTGCGCGCTTCCAGCTTGAGGTCAAGCGCGCGCCCAAACAGCTGGACGCTCTGCCGCGCGACGAAATCGAGCGCAAAGCCGGGGCGTTCCTCGACATCGGGCTGGCCCGATGGCCCGCGGCTGGTGACGCGTGGGCTAGCATAGGTGAGGAGGAGCGTCTGTTGCGAGCCGCTTTCCTTGTCCTCCAACCCGAATTGCATATTGACGAGATGGTCGGATTGCCCAGTCAGCGGCGCGCCATCAAAGAAGAAGTTGCTGGCGGCAAGGTTTTGACCGTTGATGCGGGTAACATCACCCGCGCCGACAGTGATTTGCGACCGAGTGTAGGTGTAATTGGCCACCAGCACAAAACGGCGATTGGCCCAGAATGCGCCGCCCCAGCTATCGGTATTGAAATATTTTTGCAGCTCTACCTCGACCCCATAAAGGTCGGCCGATGGCGCGTTGGCATAGCTGGTGTTGATCGATGAATCCGATATTGAGGTGAAGGCTTCGATCGGATTGTCGATTTGCTTGTAAAACCCGGCGACGGTGAAGCGTTGGTCGCGCGCGAAATACCATTCATAACGCGCTTCGGCATTCAACAAGATACTGTCGGAGAGCGATGGATTACCGCGGAACAGACGGTTCGATTCGGGATCCTGATAGACTTGCGCCACCAGTTCGCGAAATTGCGGGCGGGCAACGGTCCGCGATCCGTTGATACGGATTTGCATGCCTGGCGCGGCTTCCCAGGTCAGCGTCAGTGCGGGCAGCCAGTAGGCATTGTTCAAATTGGTTGCGGCAATCGCGCCCGCCCCGGTGCCGAACAGGTCGATCGGCACCACGGTTTGCACCGCATCTTCGTAACGCAGACCAGCGTTCATCGTGACGCCTTCAACCAGCTGCGCCTGTAGCTGGCCATAGCCGGCATGGGTGGTAAGATCGGCAGCAAAGGCGGCGGTGCCATCCTGCGCCGATGTTTCCAAAAGAACGATGCGGAACAGCTGGATGGTGGCGTCGGACAACAGATAATCGGGGCGCAGCTGTGTTACCGCCGACGGCAGGTTCGCCGCGCGATATTGAAACGCCCGGCGCACCGATGTCCGCGACGTATCCATATAATTATAGCCGACGGTCGCGGTGATATGCGGCGCCAGTTCATAGGAGATATCAATCCCGCCCGACCATAAATCTTCGTTCAAATCGGAAAAGGCGACGGTGGCATCGCCGCGATTACCGCCGAGGTCGTTGACAAACACCTGGCCAGTCGGATCCTGCGCCAGCGGCAAATTGGTGCGAACATAGGTGAAGCTGCGCTCATAGGGGGCTTCGCGCTGCGAATTGGCATAGGAGCCGCGCAGGTCAACCTCAAGCGCGCCGAAATCGAACTCGCCAACGACTTGCGTGTTGATCAGCTGCCGTTCGTACCAGGCTGTGTCCTGGCGCATGATGCTGCGGCCCTGCTGGTTCGCGTCGGTGCCAAGGCCGAGCCGCGCCTGTTTGAGGCTGTCGCGGATGAACAGGCTGGTCCAGCGCAGCCGGTGCTCGCCAAACTCTGCGCCGACACCAAGCATGGCATTGGCGACAACGCGGTTGTCGGTGATGACGCGCTGAAAGCTGCTTTGTGGATCGCCCGAAAGGTCGCGGTTGACCGAGCTTTGCTGTAATGTATCGCGGGTGCGCCACTTGTTTGATAGCCCCGCCGTTGCAATCAGGCCGATGCGCGCATCGCCGATGTCGAACGATGCGCCGCCGGTGACATTGCCCGAAAAATTGGCGGGCAGGCCCGAGTTGCGCTGAAGCAAGGTGGTGCGCGCGTTGCTGAACTGCATGGCAATGGCGCCAAGCTGGGTTGCGGTGAAATCTGCGCCCTCCAATATCGGCTTTCCGCTGGCAAAGGCAGCGGCGAGCAGCGGCGGCACATCGCGGCTGCCGCTGTCAAATCCGGTGAAATCGGACGGGCTGCCGAAATAGGTATAGCCCAGCTGGCCGGTGGTTTCGCTGTCATAGCCGATGCCGCCGCCGATGGTGAGAAAGCTCTCATCAGGGATGGCGCGCGTGGTCAGATTGACGACCCCGCCGCCAAATTCGCCCGGGAAATTGACGGAATAGCTTTTTTGCACGAGCGTCGAGGCGATGAGGTTGGTCGGGAACAGGTCGAGTGGAACAACGCGGCGTAGCGGCTCTGGGCTGGGTAGCGGCGAGCCGTTGAGCAGCGCCAGCGAATAACGATCGCCAAGCCCGCGCACAAACACATAGCCGCTGCCAACGACGCTGAGGCCAGTCACGCGCTGCAATGCGCCGGCAATATCGCCCTCGCCAGTGCGGGCGATGTCGGCGGTTGAGAGCACCGAGACGACCTCGGGGGTGGCGCGCACCGGATTGGGGGTAAAGCGCCCGCGCACGATGATGTCGCCACTATCCGCGCCGGGAATCGACACATCGGCGGAGTCACTTTCTCCGCCGCCCTGCTCGACAGGAACGGCTGTGGCATCTGGGGCGTCGGGCTGGGCTGTCTGGGCATGCACGGCGGGCGACACCAGCGCGGTAGAAAGTAGTAACATGCGCAGCAGGCTTGGCGATTTCATGTGGCGTTCCCTTACAGATGGGCCCTTACAGATGGGCTCTTACAGATGGGCAAAAACAAACGGGCGGAGCGTGATTGGGAACGCCCCGCCCTGAGGTAGGGGACTATGTGGTCGGGATCAGCGTGCAGGCTTTGCTCGTCGTGCCGAAGTTCGCTGTCGATGAGTTGCACGTCCAGCTCGCATACCATGTGTCCGAAGCGTCCTTGACCGCACCGATGTAGGTGGTGGCCGTGAAGAAGCTGCTGAGCGGCACCGCATTGAACGCGGTTACGCCGGTTTCGGTCGCGCCGTTGATAAACAGGCTGGCCAGCGTCGGGGTATAGGCAAAGCTACTGTTGGTTCCGGCGGTAAAGATGGTCTGCACCGCCGCATCGGTCACGCCGCCCGAGCCGACAAATTGGCGGGTGCTTCTGCACTGCATCTGCACCGAGTTGAACACCGGCGGACCTTTTTCGTCTGTCGCAGCGCTGGCGGCCTGGGTCGTCGTTGCGCTGTTGATGCGCAGGCACGGCAGGCCGGGGCTGGCAACGATGCCGTTCGACATATTGTAATCGGCCCCACCGCGAATCAGCATCGCTGCGCCGTTGGTTGCGGCGTTGTTGCGCTGGATGAAGGTGAAGTTGGTCAGGTTGACCGATTGGCGCGGCACCGCATTTTCATTGCCGTTCGAATCCGCTTCGATCATCGAATCGCCTACCGCGCCGCCCGCCCGCTGGATGGCGATGACATATTGGATATTGCCTTTATACCCGACGTCAGTGTCGAGGTTATCGTCTTCGGCACCCGTGACGACGAGGTGCGACATGTTGACGCGGCCACCGAACACCTCCAGCCCATCATCAGAGCTGTTGTGCGACTGGATGTGGTCGAGCTGTGTGCCGCTGCCGACGCCGCTCGGGGTCAGGCTTTGTAGCTCCTTGTCGGCGCTGAGGACAAAGCCCGAATAACGGAACTGGACATAGCTCATCCGGCCTGAATTATCGGCTGGCTGCGCCCCGCCATAAAGCGCGTTCGACGTGCCTTCGGTGTCGCGCTCGCACGCCACCGTTCCTTCGGCTGCGCCTGGCGCTAGGCAGTCGGTGATCGGCGCCCGGCCGAGCAGCACAACCCCGCCCCACAGCTGCGATGTCTGGTCATCGGCGGTGCCGACAACATTGCCGCGCCCAGTAAAGACGATCGGCTGGGCAGGCGTGCCGATAGCGCTGATGCGGTTGCCGCGATTGACCACCAGATAGGATACGCCGGTCGCGCCGAATATGGTGACGCCAGGATCGATGGTCAGCGTAACATCGACAGCGGTGCTGGCCGCGCCCTGATCTGACCCGACATCAACCCGGCCGGGCAGCGAATAGATGACGCCTGCAACCTTGGGGATTGCGGTCGAAGCGGTGAAGCGCGCGGGGAATGCGCAGTTGCGCCAGGCGCCCTGTGGCCCGCTGATGGTGCCGAGGTCGGTCAGCTGCGCCGCGCCCGATATGGCGGGGCAGGCGGCAGCCGGCGTCACCGTGGTTGGCGTTGGCGTTGGGGTTGGGGTTGGCGTTGGCGCCGGGGCGGGCGGCAAGACGATAACACCTTGACCGGGAGAGGCGATGTCCTCTGCCCCGCAGGCCGCAAGAGTGAGTGAGGCGACACTGATAAGCAACGCGGTGCGTGCGGGTACGAACTTGGCCATGTGATGCTGCTCCGGATCCGAGAATGGGTTATGGTCGGAGAATCGGCATGCGTTTTTGCGCTGCACAACCCCTGACCGAGGATGGCCCTAGGCAGCTTTCGTTACGCTACGGCGTCACTTTGATGACAAAGCAAAGACGCTATCGTGACAGTTTCATGTCAGGCGATTGGTGCCATGTTCGACCGACTGGCTGGCCTCGATGGTCATAGGTGTGCCCGCCGTGCGAACATCGTCCCACATCCGCCAGGTTGATGTGACGCGCGCCGGTGTGAGCGTCACAGTCATATAACCGCGCCGCGAGGCGTCCATCCACTTGAGGCCAGGGTTGGCGGTGCGCAGCATTGCCTCGACCACGGCTGGCGGGCGCGGGATATAGGATTCGAACCCCGATGAGGTGACGCTGTGCCCCGCAAACTCGACCCCCGCTGGCCGATTGTCATGGTCGAGGTTGAACGCCCAGCCGTTGTGCGTGTCGCCCGACAGGGTAACGATATTCGCGCCTGCGCTTTGCGCCGCGCCCAGCAGCCGCGCCCGCGCCGCCGGGTAGCCGTCCCATGCATCAAGGTTGATCGGCAGGCCCGCGCGCGCCGCAGCGGCGGCGGTGGCGGTGCGCCGCCTGACATAATCGGGCGCGTCGTCGGCCACCCAATCACCGATGTCGGGTGTAGAATGGACGCGGCCCATGATGACCTGCTGCGCGATGACTTGCCAGCGCTTGCCCGCCGCGACCGACCCAGCGATCAGGCCACCCAGCCAGGCCTCCTGCGCCGCGCCCAGCAGCGTGCGGTCTGCCGCCTGCCATGGGCCGTCGCGGAACGCGATGAGCGCCGCCACCGTGTCACCGCCACCGCGCAAGATGTCATCAAGCTCAAATTGCTTCATCCGCCCGGTGATCCGCGTTTCGGGGAGCGCGATGGTGGCGAGGTCGCCAACCTCGTAACTGCGATAGTCGCTGTCCGCCACGGGCATCCATTCGCGGTAGGCGCGCAGCGCCGCAGCCTTGCGCACCGCCCACTCGCCCTCGCGCGCGGGGCTGTGGTTTTGCGCGCCGTCCGTCCATGCGTCATTGGCAAGCTCATGGTCGTCCCACATCGCGATCCACGGCACCACCTGGTGCAAGCGTTGCAGCGCCGCATCGCCGCGATAACTGGCATAGCGCAGCCGATAATCGGCCAGATGGATGGCTTCGGTCGTCGGCAGGAAATCGCGCCCCGCGACAGTGTGTGCGGCATCGGGGTATCCACCCGTCTGATATTCATAGAGATAATCGCCGACATGGACCGCGAGGTCGATGTCACCACGTGCCGCCGCGTCAGCATAGGCGTTGAACCAGCCAAACCCCATATTGGCGCATGAAAACACGCCCAGGTTGAAGCGATCGACATGGCCCACCGGCAATGTGCGGGTGCGCCCGGTGCATGACTTGGCCCCATCAGGCGCAACGAAGCGGTAATAATACCAGCGGCCCGGCTCCAACCCCTGCGCGATATGTTTGACGGTGTGGTCGCGCGCCGCGCTGGCCGCAGCAGTGCCACCGCCAAGGATGCGGGTGAAATCGGCACTGTCGGAAAGCTCGACGGTGAGCGCGGTTTCGGGTCCGCTGCCGACATAGCGGGTCCACAGCAGCACCGATGTCGGCCCCGGCTCGCCGCTCGCGACGCCGTGGGTAAAGCCGCGCGCACCCAGCGCCACTTGAGCCGCGCCGGGCGTTGCCAGCGCACCAAGCCCCAGCGCGCCCATCCGCAGCAGCAATCGGCGATCGGGGCACCAGGGCGTTGTCATGGTCAGCATCGTTATTCCTTCACGTCAATCCCAAGCGCCAAGTGCCAGCATCGCGGCTGCGAATGTTAAAAGGATGAGCAGCGCACCAATCAGTATCGCCACCGTGCGCAGGGCGGTGCCCAGCCGCGCGCTGCCATAGGTGCCGCGCAACTGGCGATAAATGTGAATTACGGGCGCGAGAATCAACACGGGTTCGGTTACCAGCGGACTGATGCCCATCGCTCCGGCGATCCGCACCAAGACAAGCAGCAGCAACATGAAGCTGAGCGAATAGGTGACGAACACCAGATGATCGTACAGGCCAAATCGGCGGCTGAACGGATAGAGCAGCCACAGGAAGAGGGCCGAAAAGGGGATGACGGCCCAGGCATATTTATAGGCGCTGCTTTGCAGTTTGTAGAGCAGCAGCGATGGATTTTCGCGTGCCTTGGCAAGCGCGGTGTTGATGAACGGGATGTCGCTCGTCGCATTCGATAGATCAATACCCAAATTCAGCTGCTGATTGTCGCTAGCGCCAATCTGGATCGAGCGATCCGAAGGGTTGGTCACATCCGCCCCCGAACCGAGGGCATTGAACGCCGCGAAAGTCAAAAACACCGCAAGCAGAAACAGCGACAGCGGCGAGAGGAGCCGCGCACGCTGTCCGTCGATATAGGCGCGCGTCAATTCGCCCGGCCAGACCACCAGCATCGGCAGCGTGCGCCACAATTTCCCGTCGAAATGCCAGATGCCGTGCAACAGGTCGTGGCCAAAGGCACTGAGCGAACGGTGGATCACTGCTTTCTGGCCGCAGCCATGGCAATGGGCGCCGATGAGAGGTGTGCTACAATTCAGGCACAGGTTGGAGGAATCAATCGTGTCCATGCTCATGGGTCAAGGTGATACCAGCTTGATTGCCGCAAACAAGTGGGCCGCGCGCGCTTTGCAGTTGGCGGGCGGTGATGCTATCGGCGAGGCCATGGATGATGCACAGCTATTGATAGCCGAGATGGCGGCGGCGGCGCGGGGTGCGGCACGTGTTCTGGCCGCTGCGTCAACGGCGCAAAAGGCGGCGGCGCTGCATGCGGCGGCGGCGGCGTTGAGGGAGGCGATGCCCGCTATTCTCGATGCCAATGCGCAAGATATGGCGGCGGGCGCGGCGCGCGGGCTAAGCGCGGCGATGCTCGATCGATTGTGGCTCGACGAGGCGCGGCTGGAAGGCGTGGCGGCGGCGCTGGAAAATGTGGCGCGCCTCGATGATCCGGTAGGCGCGCTGATCGACAGCAGCACGCGCCCCAATGGCCTGGTGATGGAGCGGCGGCGGGTGCCGATTGGCGTCATCGGCATCATCTATGAAAGCCGCCCCAATGTCACCGCCGATGCGGCGGCGCTGTGTGTGATGTCGGGCAATGCCGTCATCCTGCGCGGGGGCAGCGAGGCAGTGCACAGCAATCGTGCGATCCATGCAGCGCTGGTGACGGGTATAGCCTCTGCCGGATTGCCCGCCGATGCGGTGCAGCTGGTGCCGACACAGGAGCGCGCGGCGGTCGGCGCGATGCTGCGCGCGACTGGGGCGATCGACATCATCATCCCGCGTGGCGGCAAGAGCCTGGTGGCGCGGGTGCAGGATGAAGCGCGGGTGCCCGTGCTCGCGCATCTCGACGGCATCTGCCACATCTATATCCACACGGCGGCAGACCCGGCGATGGCCGAGGCAATTGCGGTCAACGCCAAAATGCGCCGCACCGGGATATGCGGCGCGGCGGAAACGCTGCTGGTCGACCAAAATTACCCCGCGCCCGCACGGCTGATCGCGGCGATGATCGATGCCGGATGCGAAGTGCGCGCCGACGCCGCGCTGATGGAGCTCGACCCGCGCACCGTTTCCGCCGAGCCGGATGATTGGGGCAGAGAATATCTCGACACCATCATATCGGCCAAAATGGTGCGCGATGTTGATGATGCCATCGCCCATATCGCCGCCTATGGGTCGCAGCATACAGAAAGCATCGTGACCCAGGATCAGGCGGCGGCAGAGCATTTCCTCATCGCGGTCGACAGCGCGATTGTGATGCACAATACCTCGACCCAATTTGCCGATGGCGGTGAGTTTGGGCTGGGGGCGGAAATTGGCATCGCCACCGGGCGGCTGCACGCGCGCGGCCCAGTCGCGCTCGAAGGGCTGACGACGTATAAATGGCTGGTGCGCGGGCACGGACAGGTGCGCCCTTGACCGAGGGTGAGGCCGAAGATTTTGCGCGCGAATGGGTGGCGGCGTGGAACGCACGCGACCTTGAACGGATTTTGAGCCATTATGCCGACGATGTGATATTCCTGTCGCCCAATGCCGCGCGGGTAATTGGCGAAGGGCGGGTTGTGGGGATTGAGGCGCTGCGTGCCTATTGGCGCAAGGCGCTGGATGCGGCACCCGATCTGCATTTCACGCTGGAGACCTGGCTGGTCGGCCATGACGCACTGACCATCCTTTATACCAACCATCGCGGACAGCGCGTTGCCGAGAGCGTGGAATTTGGCGGGGGCGGCAAAGTGGTGCGCAGCATGGCCTGTTATCGGGCGCAAACCACCGCTTGAATCATTTGTATACAAATGATATATTGCCCATATGAGCAAGCCTGTTGTCATTTCCGCGCGGATTGATGAAGCGACCGCTGCCCTGCTTGATCAGGTCGCCGCGGCACAGGGGCGCAGCCGGGCATGGCTGGTCGCTGCGGCGGTCAAGCGGATGGCGGAAGCAGAGGCGGCCTATCTCGCCTTTGTACAGGAAGGGATTGATGCGGCCGATCGCGGCGAGCTGATCCCGCATGAGGACGTGCAGGCCTGGATCGCCGAAAAACGCCGAGAATTGATGAAGCGCAAAGTCGATAAAGTCGCGTGAAAGTCTTTTGGACGCCGCCAGCGCGGACTGACTTGCAGTCCGCTGTTCAGGCCTTGGCGGACGAAGGCGAAGTGGATTTTGCTCTGGGCCTGTTGGCTGAAGCGGATCGGGTCGATGCTCTGCTGCGCCGAATACCCTTCGCCGGACCGCGCCTCGAAGGGTGCAATGATCGCAAGCTGCGACTCGGCAGACTACCCTTCGTCGTGCGATACCGGATCAAGAATGGTACGCTGGAAATCCTGCGCCTCCACCATGCCCGTTCAGACTGGCAGTCATTTCTATGATCACCACCGGCCTTCTTGGCGGCAGTTTCAACCCCGCACATGGCGGGCACCGCGCCATCAGTTTGCAAGCGATGGCGGCGCTGGGGCTTGATGAGCTGTGGTGGCTGGTGTCGCCGGGCAATGTGCTCAAGCCCAAGGCGGGGATGGCGCCATTGTCTGCGCGGCTGGCCTCGGCGCGCATCCAATCGCGCCGCGCGCGGATTCGCCCCACAGCGATTGAGGCGTTTTTGGGCACGCGCTATACCATTGATACGCTGCGTGCGCTGGTGCGGCGCTACCCCAATCGCCAGTTCATCTGGCTGATGGGGGCCGATAATCTGGCTCAGTTGCACCTGTGGCGTGACTGGCGGGCTATAGCGCAGATGATGCCGATTGCGATTATTGCCAGGCCAGGCTATGATAGCCATGCCCGCGCGGCTGTCGCGATGGGATGGTTCAGGAGATATGTTCATCCTGTGGACCTGAAAAGACACTGGACACAGTGGCGCGCGCCGGCACTCATATTTATGAGATTTCCGCCCGATGTGCGTTCCGCCACTTTGGCCCGTGTCGCCAACCCCGATTGGCCAATGACGATGGCTTCTCATTTGCAACGAGACCTTGTCATGCGCCGCTTTTTACCCAAGGATTGCATTTGACCTCGCTTAATTCAGCCTCAGGCCCTGCTACGGCACCACCCCAAGACACCGTGATACACGAGCTAATCATGCATCAACTTGATGCCGATCAGGCAGAAGACATTGTGTCGATCCCGCTTGCCGGGATCAGCAGCATCGCCGATTTCATGGTCGTTGCGTCTGGCCGCTCATCGCGCCATGTCGCTGCGATGGCCGAGAAAATTTCCTCGCGCATGAAGGATGAGGGGATGGGATTTGCCAAGATTGAGGGCCTGCCGACCGCCGACTGGGTGTTGATCGACGCGGGCGATGTCATCGTCCATCTGTTTCGTCCCGAAGTGCGCAGTTTTTACAACCTCGAGAGGATGTGGGGCGGCGCTGCGGGGGCGAGCGGTGATCGCCCCTCTACTGCCAAGCCTTTTAGCGGTTAAGCATCACTCATGCGCATCCGGATTTTTGCGCGCGGCAAAATGGGCCGGGGGCCAGAAGCGGATCTTATCGCCCGCTATATCAGGCGGATCCCATGGCCTGTGGAGATTGTCGAGCGCGCCGATGTTGGCGGGCCGCCGCTGCCTGCTGCCGATGGCCAGGTGCGGACTATCCTGCTTGACGAGCGCGGGAGCGACGTAGATTCCAGTGCATTTGCCGCGCAAATTGGGCGCTGGCGCGATGATGGCGTCAAGGAACTGCGCTTTTGCATCGGCGCGGCCGATGGCTTTGACGAGGCCGAACGCGCCAATGCTGACCGCCTCATCGCCTTTGGCCAGATGACCTGGCCGCACATGCTGGCGCGCGCCATGCTTGTCGAACAATTGTGGCGGGCGGCTTCCATATTGGCTGGCCATCCTTATCATCGGGCCGGATGATGCCCAGGGCCGGACTTTTCGCGTATCGCGCCGGAATGCTGATGATGATGGCCGCATTGCTATGGCCCCATGCCGACGCCTTGGCCATCGACGGCGATGTTCTGGCCAATCAAATAGCCAATGAGCGCGCCGAATATGCGCGGGCGTCGCGCCAATCTGCGGAGGCCGAGCGGCGGGCTGCGGCGTTATCGGCCCGAGCGATGCGGATGAACGATAGTGTTGCGAGAGACCGAATTGCCCTGGCCGAGCTGGGCCTGCACATACAATCTGCGGAGGCCAGCCTTGCCGCCGCCAATGCGCGATTGGGAATTGCGCGCGCGATGGAGCGGCGACAGCAATTGCGCCTGGCAGCACAGCAGCGCCCGTTGCTTGAGCTGGTGGCGAGCTTGCAAATGCTGACCCGGCGACCACCCCTGACGCTGTTCGCGCAACCCGGGGCAACGAGCGATATGGTGCATAGCCGTGCGATGATTGAGGCCGTTCTGCCCCATATTCGGGCCCGCACCGCCGCTTTACATGGCGAATTACAGCGAAGCCGGGCCTTGCGGAGCGCACGAGAGGCGACCTTTGCCGCTGTTCAATCAAGCAAAAGTCGCTTAGCCGCTCAACGCACGGCCCTCTCGCGCAGCGCCGCGCAGCAGCGTATTCGCGCGACAGCACTCAATAGCAGCGCAGGGTTGGAAGCCGATCGTTCGATCGCCCTCGCCCAAGATGCTGGTGACATTAGTGTTTTGGTCGGGCGATTAGAAGAATCAAGCCTGCTGCGCGATCAACTGGCGCTTTTGGCAGGGCCGATGGCGCGGCCTGGCAGCCTGGGCGCAGCAGGGGCCGGCGACGGCCGAGCCGATGGCGCTGCTGCGGCCATCATCTCCAACGCCAACCCTGTCTATCGCCTGCCAGTAATGGGGTTGGTTGAGCGGGGCTTAGGCGAGTTAAACCGCGACGGCGCCCGCTCGCGCGGGTTAACCATCTTGGCGGCATCGGGCTCGCAAATCGTTGCCCCTGCCGATGGCAGGGTTGTCTATGCCGGGCTGTTCCGCAGCTATGGCCGCATCATCATCATCGACCATGGCGGGGGCTGGACCAGTTTAATCACCAATTTGGTCGCAGTGTCGGCGCGGGTTGGCGATGTCGTAGCGCAAGGCTCGCCTATTGGCCGCGCTGGGCCGGGCCGACCGCGGATCACCGTGGAACTGCGTCGGGGCGGCCAACCGATGGATATTGCGACAATCGTGTCGTGATGGTTAAGCCCTCTTTGCAAGCCGCCCAAATACGCATACATTCGGCGATAAATCAGGATAAGGAAATCGGTTGATGGCTGCCAAACCCCATAACGCCCTGCTTTCGACAACTGCATTGATGCGCATGGCCCGCCCCTTAGCC
>JBEBJX010000051.1:0-15307 GCA_040079655.1 Sphingopyxis sp.
GTCGGGCGGCAGGGGCCGGGCAGCCGCACCCACCTCGTCTCCCCCGCCATGGCCGCAGCCGCAGCGGTGATGGGCAGGCTGTGTGATGTGCGGGAGTTGACGTAAAACATATCCCATTGACATATCCCACCGCCACCATTATCCTCTCCCCATGAACACCCCGTTCAAAATCAACCGCGAAGCCGCGTTGTTCCGGTCCAACCGCAGTCAGGCGGTGCGGATACCCAAGGATATGGAGTTTCCGGACGACTTGAAAAAGGTGCTCGTGCGGCGGGTGGGGAACGCCATCATGCTGGTGCCCAAGGGTGCGGAATGGGATATGTTCCTGTCAATGTTGCCCGCCGATGACGATTTCATTGCACCGAATGATCCGCCCCCGCTGGACGAGATAGCGCCGCTCAGATGATCGAATTGATGCTCGACAGCAATGTCTGCATCCGGGCGATGCGGACCGGCGGCGAAGATGTGCGGGCGTGGCTGATCGCCCACACGGATGCGGCGTGTCTGTCGAGCATAGTCCTCCACGAACTCTATGTCGGAGCCGAACTGGCTGCACGCCGGGAGCATCACCGGGCCTTGGTCGACGAACTGGCCGCGCAACTGGCTGTGGTCGACTTTGATGCAACGGCTGCAGACCATGCGGCCAGTATCCGCGCGGATTTGCAGCGACGCGGTGCCTTGATCGGTGGTAACGACATGCTGATTGCGGGCCATGCGCGCAGCATGGGGCTCAAGCTGATAACCAGCGACCTTCATGATTTCCGCCGCATTGATGGTTTACGCTGCGAAGATTGGCTGGCAGAAGGCAGCGCATGAACCCCGTCTCCACCATCTCTGGCCGCGCCATCGCGTGGGGGCAGGCGAATGTCGATACCGACATTATCATCCCGGCCGCGTGGCTGAAAACGATCAGCCGCGATGGGTTGGGCCAGGGCGCGTTTGAGAGCGTGCGCGCAACCCCGGGCAATATCTTTGATGCGCCAGAAAATGCGGGTGCGCCGATCCTGATCGCGGGCGATAATTTCGGTTGTGGCTCGTCGCGCGAACATGCCGCCTGGGCGATGCTCGACCTTGGCATTACCGCAGTGATCGCACCCAGTTTTTCTGACATATTTTCAGGCAATGCCTTCAAGAACGGCTTGCTCGCCGTCGCATTGCCACAGGCGCAGATCGACCGATTGATGGCGGTGGCGCGGGCAGGTGTGGCAATCACCATCGACCTTGAAAACCAAGTGGTGACGAGCGAGTTTCAGGATCGTTTCGCCTTTGCCATCGATCCGTTCCGCAAAATGTGCCTGATGAGCGGGCAGGACGAAATCGCGCTAACATTGGCGCAAGATGCGGCGATAGCTGACTATGAGGCGCGGCAACCCGCGTGGTTGGTGCCGAATGCCAGTCAACCCGTTCGTGCTGAGTAGCCATTGAGCATTTGTCGAAATGGCTTATCGAAGCATGATATATAGCCTTTTGATATGCGGCTCAGCCCTTCGACCAGTTCAGGGCTTCAGCCACTACTCAGGACGAACGGATTTTTGGAGAGAGAGACAATGAAGGCATTGCTATCACGCGCAACGGGCGGGCCGGACACGCTGGAGCTGGGCGAATTGCCCGCGCCCGTAGCGGGACCAGGCGAAGTGGTGATCGACGTCGCGGCATGCGCCATCAATTTCCCCGATACGCTGATCATCGTCGATAAATATCAGTTCCGACCCGATCGCCCGTTTGCCCCGGGCGGCGAAGTGGCGGGGCGGGTGGCGAGTGTCGGCGAGGGCGTGACGCACCTGCATGTGGGCGACCGGGTGATTGCGGCCAGCGGCAATGGCGGCCTGGCTGAGCAGATCGCGGTGCGCGCGGCCAATGCTTATATCCTGCCCGATCAACACAGCTTCACTGACGGGTCGGCATTGTTGATGACCTATGGCACCTCGATCCACGCGCTGGTTGATCGCGGGCGGATCAGGGCGGGCGAGACGCTGCTGGTGCTCGGCGCCGCAGGCGGGGTCGGGCTGGCTGCGATCGAGATTGGCAAGGCGCTGGGCGCGCGCGTTATCGGCGCAGTATCGAGCGCGGAGAAGGCGGCGCTGGCCCGCGCGGCGGGGGCGGATGATTGCATCGTCTATCCGCTTGGGCCGTTCGACAAGGATCAGTCCAAGGCGCTGGCCGAAGCGTTCAAATCGGCAGTTGGGCCGCACGGCGCAGACATCATCTATGATGCGGTCGGCGGCGATTATGCCGAACCCGCGCTGCGCAGCATTGCGTGGGAGGGGCGCTATCTGGTGGTCGGATTTCCCGCCGGTATCCCACGCCTTCCGCTCAACCTGACCTTGCTTAAAAGCTGCGATGTCTGCGGCGTGTTCTGGGGAGCCTTTGCAGCGCGCGATCCAGACGCCAACCGCGCCCATATCGCACAACTCTTCGCCTGGTGGGCTGAGGGTAAAATCGCCCCGCGCGTTACCGCCACCTACCCGCTAGAACGCGGCGGCGAGGCGATAGCGGCGCTGGGGGATCGCAAAGCGGCTGGTAAATTGGTGGTAACGATTGCGGATTAAAAACCGAACCAGCGCACAACTTCCTCCATCGGCGCGCGTGGCACGGGGAAATTATTGACGGCGGCATCCGCATCGCGCCAACCGATCGCCAGTCCGCAATAGAGAATTTGCTCGTCACCCAGGCCAATCGCCTCGCGAACCGTCTTGCCATAGATCGCCCAGGCTTCTTGCGGGCAGCTGTCCAGCCCCGCTTCGCGCAGCAGCAACATCACCGATTGCAGCCATATCCCCATGTCGGCCCATTGCGGCGGCCCCATCAATCGCGGGCAATGCACGAACAGCAGCACCGGCGCGCCAAAGCCACGAAAATTGTCGGCCATCGCCGCATCGCGTGCGCTGCGGTCGTCCCGCGCTATCCCCATTGCGTCATAGAGGGCGCTGGCAACTTCGCGCCGCCGCGCCATCCACGGGTCAGGCAACTTCTCGGGATAGATGGTATATTCAGGCTGTAGACCCATCAGCCCCATTGCCAGGCGCTCGCCAACCGCTGCGATCAGGCGGCTGAGCGGTTCGCCCGTCAGCACGCTCGCCATCCATGGCTGAACATTGCCGCCCGATGGTGCGCGCCTCGCCTTTTCCAAAATGGCGCGCAGCAGATCCGCATCCACAGATTGGTCGGTAAAGGCGCGGATCGACCGGCGGCTGGCTACCGCGTCGCTGACCTTCATTGCTGCGCCTCATATTTATTCTCGACGCGCTTGCCAAACAACAGGTCGCGCTCCTGTTTTTGCTTGAGCTGTCGGTAAAAGGCAACGAGGAACAGCTTGTCATCCTCTTGCAACGTTCGGCCAATTTTGGCGCGGATTGTATCTGAGACCGCGATCATCGTCTCACGGTCGCCTTGGCGCAATATCCGCTCCAGCTCCTGCAGCTCGAATATGCCATAGACCGCCAATTCTTGCGCCGTAAAAACAGGCGCGCCGGGGGTTTCTAGCATCGGCGCAGTGGCAATATCGGCGACCATCCGCTTGCGTTTGGCCATCACCACCCATGTCCCGCCGATCAAATCGCCAAGCCGCATCCGGTCCTTGTTGAACATCAAGAAAAACCCGAGGCCAAGCGTCCATGCTATGCCAAAGAGGATTGCCCCCGCCTCTACTGCATCGCCCGACGGAACGGACAATAAGCCGATGAGGAAAGTGAAAGGCAGGAATATCTCAATCTCGCGCACCAGGTTGCGCGCAGTCACCGCCGCTACGGTCAGCCTTCCGCCATCGCGCGCAACCACGCGAATGCCGACAATGCGCTTGCCCGGGGTCGCCGCACGCGGGCCCAGCTCAAACATCAAAAACCAGAAATTGCGCAACAAAAAGGCCCCAAGCAACCAGACAATGGCAGCAGAATCCATAGATTCTGTGGCAACCACTCCAAGCATGACTGTGCCGATAATCAAAATGATGAGCATGAAGATGATGTCGAGCAGCAACGCCCCAAAACGCTGTCCCGCGCTGGCTATTTGCAGGCTCAGGTCAACCCCTTCGGGTGTGACGAAGCTGCGCACTTTATTTTTGCGAGCCGTCGAATAGCGCGCCGCGCCGGCTGCGGTTGAACTGGTGGGAGCAGCGCTCATGCGTCTGCCCTGGCTTGGGCGATGCTGCGGCGCGGCAAATAGAAATAGACCAGCCAAAACAAGAGTAAAGTTCCGCCTATGGCAAAGCGCATCGCCATCGGTTGCACCAATTGCCGCGCAAAGCCTTCTAGCAACCCAGCCAATATCAACATGATGATGACGCCCAACATCGCAGCACCGCTTGATTTGCCGGCCTCTGCGGCTGCGCTCATGCGGCTGCGGGGGCCGGGAAAAGCAAATCCTGTCCCGATACGCAGGCCGCATGCGCCCGAAATGACGGCGGCGAATAATTCGGTCGTGCCGTGGATCGACAGCCAAGCCGCGAAATCAAGCCCCAGCCCGGCCTTGTGAAATACCGCGAACATCGCGCCAAGCGGAATGCCCTGATAAAACTCCAGCAACAATGTCGGGATACCAAAGGCAAAACCCAGCGCATAAGAGGTGATCGAAACCTGGCTGTTATGGGTGAAAAGGAAGGTCGCAAATATATGAAGCCCGCCCTTTTCAGGGACACCATAAATCGTCTCGCGCAGCGCCTCTACGCTCGCGTCCGGCCCGCGCCCATCGTTGAACATGTCGGGGATCAGCGCCGCATACCAACTAGGATCGCTCATGACCAAATTATAGGAAACCACCGCAGCCAGCGCGACCAACGCCGCGATCAGCAGCGTTTCTTTCCATAAGGACCGCACCGCAGACGGCCAGCCAACACGAAAAAAATGCCCAAGTCGCGCCAGCCGCGTCTCGCGAACCCCATAGATCAAAAAATATCCGCGCATGCTCAATGATTCAAGATAGTCGATGAGCGCAACATCGAGGCTGGTGGCACGCGCAATCGACAAGGACGACAATGTAGCCCGATAATAGCGCGGCAGTGCCAGTAAATCATCATCGGAAAGGCGGCGGATTGACCCGCGCTCCAACCGGTCCACCAATGCCTCAAACGCGCTCCAATCGGCCTCGCGCTCGCGTCGGAAAGCTGCCGTAGTATAGGCCAGTGACGGGGTTGAGGCCATCAGATCATCCCCTGTCGCTTGATGCGGATATAGGTGGTAAGCAAGCTGGCTGTGATGCCGCTGGCCGGGGCTTCGACAACCAGGGCGCCCATGCGCCGCAGCCGCGCCAATACCAGACGACGATCCCGCAAAAGCTCGGCTGCGATGGTTGCGCCGATCATCGCATCAGCATTGTGGGGGATGTGCGTTGTGATGGATTCCAGCTCGCCATCAGCCATAACCACAAAGACGACAACATGTTTTGACACCAGCGTCTCTGCGGCTCTGATCATCAGCTCGGCGCTATTGGCATCGGCAAATTCGGTAAATATGACGAGCATCGCGCGGCGTTTCAGCTGCGCGGAAATACTCGCCAGTCCCAGGGTGTAATTGCTTTCATCGAACGAGTAATCGATGTCAGCCGCCGTCCGGCGCAGCTTTGCGAAATCACCGATCCGGCTATATTCGCGCGCGCTGATTTTGGGTCGCGCGGCAAAGCTGGCCAGCGAAACGCGGTCCTCCATACGCAGCGCAACATAGCCCAATGTTAGCGCCGCTGATACCGCGCGGTCCAGCCGTGGCTCGCTTATGCCCGCGCTGTCGATCAAAGGATCGCTCATCATCCGGCCGCTATCGATGACCAGAACGATGCGATTATCGCGTTCTGTTTCAAATTGTTTGGTATAAAGGTCGCTATGCCGCGCCGATTGTTTCCAATCGATGGCCCGCCTGTCAAAACCCGGCATGAAACGGGCGAGCGATTCAAACTCGCTCCCCTCGCCCAATCTGGCGTTCAGCCGCTGGCCAATTTGCGCATCGCGCGCAAACAAAGCCGCTCCTTCATCGCGGACCGCGCGGATCGAAGGGACCACCGCAACCTCGCGGTCAACCGCGACATTTTGCTGAAGCCGCACAAGCCCAAGCGGCCCTTCCCAACCAAACCAGGCGCGTTCTACCGCCGCGACGCCGCGACGCATCGCGCTCAGTGTAATTGTCGCGCCAATGCCGCCCTCACGGCTTGATAAAGGCGAATCGATACGCCCCACAGAAGACAGGCGATGATCAACGCTCAACGCCAGCGTCGCCCCGCGTGGGCAGCCATTTCCCGCCATCGCGATATCAGCCTCAAGTTGAAACGGTTCTCCCACACCCACCGCCTCGGGAATCGTCACGGCCAGCTTTGCACGCGAAATAGCTGGCGCAATCACAGCATCGAAAACCAGCATTGCGGCGCAAACGGCAATCCAAAATGGCGCAATCAGCCACAGGCCAGGGTTCATCAGCCCCATCAGCACAGCCAAGGGGGCACCAAGGCCGACCAGAAAAATCGTGCGGGGCGTTGGGGCCATGTATTTGTGACCTAGCGGGGTGCCGAGGTCGCGGCGATGATATCGCTGACAATCACATCCACTTGCCGCCCATCAATTTCCGCCGAGGGCGATAACAGCAAACGGTGGCGCAACAGATCCGATGCAATCGTCTGCACATCGTCGGGGATGACATAATCACGGCCCGCCAAGGCCGCTGCGGCCGCAGCTGCGCGCGCCATCAACGCCGCTGCACGCGGGCTGGCCCCCGATGCCAGATCTGGCGAAACGCGGGTAGCGCGCACCAGATTGACGATATAGTCAATAATCTCTGGCGCGATGGTGACGGTGGCCACCGCATCTATGGCAGCGCTCAGTATTTGCGCATCCGCGACGGCAGCGACGCCCATAGCCGCCGCATCAATGCGCGCAAACTGCGTCCCATGCGCGGCAACAATCCGCCGCTCCTCATCAACATCGGGATAGGGAATGGACAGTTTGAACAAGAAACGATCAAGCTGTGCCTCGGGCAAAGGATAGACGCCCTGGCTCTCGATAGGGTTTTGTGTTGCGATGACGGTAAACCGTTTTGAGAGAATGTGCGTCTCGCCATCGAGCGTCACCATGCGTTCCTGCATAGCTTGTAATAATGCCGCCTGCGTCTTGGGCGGGGTGCGGTTAATCTCATCCGCCAACAGCACTTCGGTAAAAATCGCGCCGCGGGTCAGCGTGAAACTCGACGTTTGAAAATTGAACAGGTTCGATCCCAATATATCGCCCGGCATCAAATCGGGCGTGAATTGAATACGGCCAAAATCCAGGCCGCTAGCCCGGGCAAAACATTGCGCAAGCAGCGTTTTTGCTGTGCCTGGCGGCCCTTCGAGCAACACATGCCCGCTCGACATCAACGCAATGAGTAGCCGGTCAACCACCTGCCCTTGCCCGACAATCGCCTTGGCAACCTCGCCTGCTATGGCTCGTCCCAAAGCTTGCACTTCATTCACTTTCACGCAATATATCCTTTCGCCATTGGCCAAGCGCGGCCGCGCCCTCAACACATTCACTTGCCGTTCGCGCCGATTCCAGACGCGAGAGCATTTCCGAAAATTTCCGCTCTTTGCTTTGCCCAAAGCGATCAAGCCATGTGTCCAGCGCTATTCCGCTAAGCCCGCTTGGCGCGTGCAGCCGCCGCGCACAGGCTTCACGGATCATCGCACCATAACGCGATGCGAAATGTGGCACGCGGCGCGCCTGAACGATGAGCGACGCGCTATTGGCAACCAATCCAGCCTTGCCCAGCGCAATCCGGCGCGCCTCGCGCCACGGCGGGCCAAATCGCACAAAACCCTGCCATAGCGCAAACAGCCCCGCCGCCAGCAAACACATCGTCAGGCCAAGGAATGGCGGCACAAAGGCCATGCGCAACAACGAACGCCCGCCACCACCAAGGCCGTTCATCGTTACGTCGAACCCGATCGGCTCACCCTCGCCCGCCAGACCCCTCAACAGCGCATAGGCCGACGCCGCACTGGCATCATCTTTCAGCGCCAGATTGTTCATAAGGTCTGGGTCCGAAAGGGCATAGGTGCTACCCCGCCCCGGCAATTCGGCAACGATGACGCGCGATCCAATGGTGATAATCGGCCTCATTCCGGTTCCAGATTGCTGGGTGATGCCCTGTAATTGCTCTGGCAAGTTCAGTGTAACCCTGCTCTGATCCCACAGATTAACCGCCACCTGCCGCTGCCCGGCCGGCCCGCTATTCGTCATAAATGTGGCCGGATTGCCCTCGATAATCGTGTCAAGCATCCCGGCAATCGTATCGGGCGCATCGCCAATTTTCATGACTCTATCGCGCCCCTCCAGCGCCGGGCCTGTCACATGCTTTGGCAGCACAATCAACACACTGCCCGCAAAATTGCCAATCCTCTCATCGATTTGCGCGCGCGTGGTGCCTTGTGGCGGGGTCAGTACCATCAGCCCCCCAAACTCGCTGTCCTCAGCACCCGGGACAGCAGTATTGACGTCGCGCAGCACCGTGATGGGCACACCCCCCGCCTTGGCCAGCTCGACTATCCCTGCAAAGCCGGTTGCTGAGCGCGATAGCGCATGCCCGCGCCCATCGCGCCCGCTGCCCAGTTGAGGCGAAAAGGCTGTGAGCACCCAAAAACCCACAAAGCCTATGATCCCGGCTATGATGAGCGCCGCGATGACGCGCGCGTTGAAAGGGTTGCCATTAGCCTCGTTCATGCCGCTACCGCCATAGCATGGCCGCGCCAATGCGCGCCAAAGGCAAAATCTTCATAGGCCGCGCGCGCGGTGCTCCATTCATCTGCGGCAATCGGTTGCCGCGCCCACAGGCTGCGCTCAACCGCTTCGGCAATCCGGCCAAAGGCGACGCGGGCCTGCGCAGGCAAATCGTCAAGTGTGGCGATAGAGCGCGCCGTCAACGCGGGTTTGAGCACGCCGGGCCGCCGCCGCGTAATGTCTTCGACACTGCGCCCCATCAGCAAATGCACGGCCTCGCCATATCGACCTTCGCTCGCCAGCATATCGGCCTCGCCCAACAAATTGCGCGCGGCTCCATGGTCTGGGGCCCACATCTCTTCGTCAGGCGCAGCGGCGCGCTGACGCCGAAATCGTGACCGCACACGGTCAATCGCATCGCGCACGCTCGGCACTGTCAGGTAAAGAATGTACAAAAGCGCAGCGCCAATCAGCAACCCCACCAAAGTATAGACAATCCATTTGCCGCCATGTGAAAGCCATTCGAAAAAAGCCCTGAGCCAATCAGGTGGCTGTGCAATTGGTTGGGGCTGAGGAAAATCGAGCTGATAGCTGTCGTCGGCTTGAATGCGGTCAATCGCCGCCTGCACACGCGTGTCGGCTGTATTGGCAGTGGCTGGCTCAATGCCTTTCGCCATTGCGGGTGTGGCCGCCAAAAACAGCGGGGGCGTGGCCGCCACACACAACAGAAGCAACACGGCGCATAGTCCGATGACCATGTTTCGCCCCGCGGCGCAAAATCCTGTTCCTGCCATATCCCCTGCCATATCCCCTGATTGCCGATGATGCCGCGCTTGGCAAGCCAAGAGGATCGGATATAGCGAAATCTATGGTTATCGAGTCCCCGTGGCAAGCACGCACCGATGGCATCACTTTGCGTGTCAAAGCCAGCCCGCGCGCGTCAAGGGCGGCGGTCAAGGGGACCGTCGCCCTGCCCGACGGCCCGGCATTGGCGGTGGCGATCAGCGCGCCGCCCGCCGATGGTGCGGCTAATGCCGCGCTGATCGACGCATTGGCCAGCCTGCTGGGGGTGCCACGCAGCGCGGTGACATTGCTCCATGGGTCAAGCGGGCGGATCAAGCGGCTGCATATTGCGGGCGATGCGGACGCACTCATCGGCAAGCTGGAAACACTGTCCTGCTAACGCAGCGTTTCCAGATAGGTGATGACATCAGCACGTTGTTGCGGATTGGCCATCAAGAAGGTCATTTTGGTCCCCGGAATGCTGCGCATCGGCGATTCTAGATAGGTGAAAACTGCCTCGCGGTCCCAAATCCGCTGGCTGGCCTTGTTGGCAGGCGAATAGGCATAGCCCGGCACGCTGCCCGCCGTACGGCCAATAATACCATGAAGGCTGGGGCCAATGCCGTTGGTGCCCGCGACATCGCTATGGCACGCGCGACACTGGGTGAATAGCGTGCGGCCTCTTGCGGCATCGCCCGTGAACGAAGCGAGAGTTGCCGCAGGGGCAGGTGCCGCAGCCGGCGCAGGCTCAGGCGCAACAGGGGCCGCAGCGGGTGCTACACTGACCACTGGCACCGCCGCAGATGCCGACGGCGCTCCATCGGCAGAGGATTTTTCACTGCCTCCACAGGCCGCCAAGGCCAGAAACAAAACTCCAGCCATCGCGACCCGTGCAGACATGTTCCCTCACTCCATCACATTAAAAATGATACCCTGCTCGCAGACCGAATGTCCGCGGCTGGATAGGCACAATATAGGTCCGTTGCCCGCAGTTGCCGCATTGCTGAAACCGCGACAACTGCCCCCGTTCATCGAACAGGTTCGATGCAAAGGCTTCAAAGGTCCAGCTCGACCAGTCGATGCCGAACGACAGGCCCACCGTGGTGAACCCCTCCAACCGTCCCAGTGACGCGGCTGGCCCGGTTCTGACATCTGCCGAGGCTGAGCTTTGATGCGCGACTATACCCTGAACATGAGCGCGTCCTTGACCCACATCAAAGGTGTAACGCGCGGTCACATTCCCCTTAAACTGCGGCGTAATGGGCAGCCGCGTTCCGGCGGGGGCAGAGATTGAATTACCCGCAGCGGCGCAGGTGAAGGTCGGATCAGCGACTGCGCACAGATTGTTGCGCGTTTCGGCATCGGTATAGGATGCCGCAGCGGTGAAGTTGAACCCGCCCGCCGAATAGTTGAGATCGGCCTCTATCCCGCGAATCCGCGCGTTGGGGCCATTGTTGATCACCGTAAAGCTGTTGACGCCAAGGAAGGAGAATTGGAAATTTTTCCATTCCTGCTGATAAATGGCGCCGTTAAACCGGATGTTACTGCCCGGAAAGCTCGTTTTCCATCCCAGTTCATAATTGGTCAGATAATCGGCGGCATAGGGGCCGACATCGGCTCGGCGGTTGATACCGCCGGGGCGAAACCCGCGCGACCATGTGGCGTATAGCAGCACGTCGTCGGTAACATCCCAGTTGAGGTTGACGCGATGGGTAAAGCCGCTGTCTTTGGCGCGCACCGGAACCACCCCGCCATTGGCAAACACGCCCAAATTGGTACAGGGTGTTCCTGGCACTGCGCCGGGAATCAGTGTTGTATTCGCTTGCCCAGCCAGTTGGGCATCGCGCAAGCGCACACCGCTGGTGGTAAAGCATCCGGCGACCCCGGTGCGGCTGCTGCCCGCCGCATTGGGCGGAGGATTGCCAGCCGCCCCCTGAACAAACGCCGGATCGCGGCCAAAGCCGAAAAAGCCGATCAGGTCATTATCATATTTGAAATAGCGTCCGCCCGCGGTCAGCGTCACCGTGTCGGTAATGTCAAAGCTCGCCTCGCCAAAGGCCGCATAGTCGCGGTCAACGCGTTCCTGCCGCGTCAGCCACAGCGTCCCCGGCCTGCCGTTGACCGACAAGAGTGGAGCGAGGCCCGTCACCTGATAATCCTGGAAAATCTGGTTGCTCTGCCGCTGGAAAAACACACCGGCAACCACGCGGAACCGCGCGTCTTGCGGCGAAGCGATACGGAACTCCTGGCTCAATTTCTTGAAATGATCGCTGCCCACCACTTGCTGGCGCGGGCTGATGGTGTTGCCGGCCGCATTGGTGAAATAGAAATATCCAGCGAGGCCACCGACCGAGGCATAGAGGCTGTCATAGGCCTCGGCATAGTCGGTATAATCGCTCGACTGTTCGGCCTGACGATCCAGATAGGCACCGGCATAGGTCAGGTCCCAATTGCCGATCTGCCCCTCAATCGTCAGCGCGGCCTGAACGAACCGATCATGGCGGAACTCAGGCCCAAAGCGCTGGACCTGCAAGTCGCCAAGCCGCGTATCAAAGCCAAAGCTCCCCGTAGAGTTCATTTCTTGATAGAGAACGGTCGGCGTCACCGTCCAGCTGTCGTTGAGGTCAATCTGAAGCGCGGCGCGCCCGCCATAGACCTCAACGTCGTTATAATCAGCCTCAACAAACGGCGTATTGTTGAGTATAATACCGCCAGGTTGGGGCAAGAGCGCCCTGGTTCCGGCTATATTGTCGATATAGCCTGCGTCGCGCTGGTAAAAACCGACAACGCGCAGCGCCGCCATTTCGGCAAGCGGCACATTGACCATGCCCTCGACCCGTCCGCCAATGCCGCCCGAATGGACGGTGTTGATTTCGGTGTCGAACCGCGCGTCAAAGCCGCTGGCATCGGGGCGATTGGTGATGATGCGGATCGTGCCGGCCTGTGACGACGCGCCATAGAGCGTGCCCTGCGGCCCGGCGAGGCTTTCGATCCGCGCGATGTCATAGACATGGACATCGAGCGTCCCGCCAATCGTCGTCACCGGCTGTTCGTCAAGATAGACCCCGACCGAAGGCAGCGAGCCGGAGTGATTGCCATCACCGCCCGATGCAACGCCGCGCATATAGACGGTGGTGACGCCGGGCTGGCTCGATTGAAACGCCACCGACGGCAGCAATTGCGTATATTGGTTGAAATTGGTGATGTTCAGCTGATCGAGGCGCCTTGTGCCAAGCACCTGAACGCTGATCGGCACGTCTTGGAGATTTTCTTCGCGCTTTTGCGCGGTGACAACAATGTCATCATTTTCCTCGGCCGCGACATCATTTCGGGCGGTTTGTGCCATGGCTGGCGCCGCATAGAGCGAGGTGGTGGCGAACAGGGCGGCAACGAATGTGCGTGTGCGGTTGATACGCATGATAATCCCCCAAGGATTTATATTAAGATAGCGTGAAACTGTCGTGTTCACCCGCGCACGTCAACCAAGTTGCACCGATGCACGGATGAATTGACGGCATCGTTGCATTATTGCCACGTCAGGCGAATGGCGGGACGTCTGGGTAATCGTCCAAAACATCGCCCAATGCCTTTTGGAGCGGCCCCAGAAACGGCTCAAATACCTTCCACGCCTCCATCCCATCGCGGAATATTGGCTGACGTACCTGTTCCGAGCTTGCGGTGCGCACCGCGCGCTGTGTCTCGTGGAAAGCGAGGCAGGCAGGGTCAAAAGCCAGGCCGCATGCCGCTAATAACGCGCGCACTTGTGCCTCGGTATCATCGACCATTGCTTCGTAATACACGCGGGTGACGCGCCCGGGCAGCACCGCATCGACATGTGCCATGAGCCGCACATAGTCGCGATAATAGCGCCCCATATCATCCAGGGCATAGCTGAACGCCTGCCCGCGCGCGAAATGCTGTTTGAAATTGGAAAAACAGCAGCCCAGCGGGTGCCGCCGCGCGTCGATGATCGTCGCGTTAGGCAGGATGAGGTGGATAAACGGCACATGCGCCCAATTATTGGGCAGCTTATCTATGAAGAAGGGGCGGTCGCTTTGGCGCTGAATACGGGTGCGCTCCATATATTCTTCGCCAAGGTCGCGCAATTCATCATGGGACAATGTGGCCAGCGAAGCCGGATAATCATTGATCCGCCGCGCCAGTGCCGGAATGTCGGGCAATTCCGATGTTCCCTCAACCAAAGGGTGGCTCGACAATATCTGCTCAATCAAGGTTGAGCCAGCGCGCGGCATGCCGAGGATGAATATCGGGTCCGGCGCAGCGCATCCTGCGCCCGCGCGTTCGGCCATGAACGCCGCATCAAACATCGCTATGCTCTTATCGACAAAGGCCTGTGTTTCATTGGCATCATAACGTTGTTTGGTCCGCCGAAGCGCGTTGCCCGCCGCATAATGGGCAAAGGCCTCGCGCGCCTGTTTGCGATCCTCAAAAGCCTTGCCCAGCGCAAAATCGAGGTGAAAGCGGTCTTCGTCTGACAGGGCGGGCGCGGCCACCGCAGCCTGCATCGCCGCGATGTCGGCATCGTCAAACCGCACCGTCTTCAAATTGGCGAGGCTCCACCACACCTCGCCCAGATGGGGCGCAAAATCGAGCGCGCGTCGATAGGCGGCGATCCCGTCGGCCTGCCTGCCCACGGTTTTGAGCATGTGGCCATAGCTCATCCATACTTTGGGCTGCTCGGGCAGCTGTTTGAGCACCCCTTCATAGAGTGCAATCGCATCGTCAAAGCCGCCAACCCGCGCCAGCGCCGCCGCCTTCAAATTGGCATGACCGACATTATCGGGGTCGTGGTCGATCAATTGGTCAAGCTCGGCAATCGCCTCGATCGGGCGGTTAAGGCGATAGAGCGTAATCGCCAGATTAGCGCGCGCCGCAGCGAATGCTGGGCGCAGTTCCAATGCGCGGCGCAGCAGCGTTTCGGCATCCTTGTATCGCCCGATCCGCCCCGCCAGCTCGGCCAACATCCGGATAGCCGCGACATCGAACGGATCGGCCTTGAGGTGCTCGCGCAATAACGGCTCGGCCTCTGACAGGCGGTTGTCATGTAGCGCCAAAGCGGCGGTGACCAAACGCGGGTGATAACGGCCAACAGTCGATAGCCAGTCGGAACGAGGTGAAGGAGCAGTCGTCATCTAGCCACCCTAGGGTCAGGACCCATTAATCGCACGGCTGAGGCGGCAATATGGCGAACAGATCGGGCCGAAATGCATGATGGGGATAGTATTGCTATCTTCAAGGGCATTTGGGTTCGAGGTGGAAGCCATATTGCCGTCCCCCATTTACTCAACATAGCGTAGGATTTGGCCAATTTCGCCCACTGCTGCGTCGGAAAGTTTTGAAATATCGACATATTCCTGCGCCTTTCCTTCTGGCATTGAACGAAATTGGCTCAAACCTCAGTTCGCGTGATTAATGGGTCCTGACCCTAGCTTTATTCATCACAATTCGTCATGCTGAACGTGTTTCAGCATCCATTCTTCCTTCGCTGTCGATAGGGGAAGCCGGATAGGAAGCGCAAAATGGACTCTGGGTCAAGCCCAGAGTGACAAGAGCAGAGTGACGCGACAGGAATGAAAGGGGGGAAGAGCGGCATGACGAATGAGGGCGCCACAGCCGAACGCCCGTTCGGATTCTGGACCGCGACCGCGCTGATCGTTGGCGGCATGGTCGGGTCCGGCATCTTCTTGCTTCCCGCAGCATTGGCGCCGTTCGGCTGGACAGGCGTTCTGGCGTGGGTCATCAGCATCATCGGCGCGCTCAGCATCGCTTATGTCATAGCAAAGCTGGCGCAGGCGATGTGCGAAGCCAGCGGCATTGTCGCCATGACCGCCCATA
>JBEBJX010000052.1:0-14969 GCA_040079655.1 Sphingopyxis sp.
CCCTATGAACGCCCACCCTTGTCCAAGGACTATTTTTCGGGCGAAAAATCGTGGGAACGGATGCTGATCCGCCCGGCCTCATTTTGGGAGGAGCGGGATGTGCGGTTGCTGCTGGGGCAGCGGGTGGCGACGGTGGACACGGCGGCGCATAGCGTAACGTGTGAGGACGGCACGGCGATTGACTATGGCAGGTTGATCTGGGCGGCTGGGGGCAAACCGCGACGCCTGAGCGTGCCGGGCGGCAATTTGCCCAATGTGCAGGGCGTGCGCACCCGCGCAGACGCCGATGCCATGATCGCGGCGGCACAAATTGCGCGACATTTTGTCATCATTGGCGGGGGATATATCGGGTTGGAAGCTGCGGCGACTCTTGCGAAAATGGGCAAGGCTGTCGTTTTGCTCGAAGCTTTGCCGCGCGTACTGGCCCGGGTAGCAGGCGAGGCATTATCCCGATTTTACGAAGCCGAACACCGTGCACACGGCGTCGATATAAGGCTGGGCGTTAGCATAGAAGCGATCGAAGGCGAGGCCCGCGCCACTGGAGTCAGGCTTTCCGATGGCGAAGTCATTGCGGCCGACCATGTCATCGTCGGCATAGGTATTGCGCCGAATGTGGGGCCGTTGATTGATGCGGGGGCGCGCGGCGAAGCTGGGGCGAGTGGGGGCGTGCTGGTTGACGGCTATTGCCAAACATCACTGCCCGATCTTTACGCCATTGGCGATTGCGCGGCGCATACAAATGCTTTTGCCGATGATGCGGTGGTCCGGCTTGAATCGGTGCAGAACGCCAATGATATGGCCAATGTCGCGGCCAAACATATCGCGGCCAATGGTTCGGGCGAAGCGCAGCCCTACTCTGCTATTCCGTGGTTCTGGTCGAACCAATATGATTTGAAACTCCAAACCGTCGGCCTTGCAATCGGATATGACGAGGCCGTGGTGCGCGGCGACCTTGTATCGCGATCGTTCAGCGTCATTTATCTCAAACAAGGCCGTGTCATTGCGCTCGATTGTGTCAATGCGATCAAGGATTATGTGCAGGGGCGGGCGCTGGTGACGGGCCGTGCGCGAATTTTGCCCGAATATTTACGCGACACCGCGACACCGCTCAAGGAAATGTTAAACAGAGAAATAGCGGGATGACTTTGTTCATTTTGCATACAGCCGGATGACGGCACTATTGGTGCAATCGGAAATATTGGCGCGGCCAGAGCGTCAGAAAATTGAAAGCAGGGGTATCAAATGCGTAAATCGGTGAGCGGCCTGGTGGTAAGCGCATTGTTGCTGGCTTCGTGCGGCGGCGGTGGTGGCGGAACGAGCGGCGGCGGCAATGTTGTTTTGCCCCCATCGCCAACGCCAACGCCGACGGCCGGTTGTTCCACGCGTGAACGGCAAGACTGGGCATTGGCGCAGATGCGCGAATGGTATCTATTCCCCGAAACATTACCCGCATCGCCCAATCCGGGGGCATCGGCAACGGTGCAGGATTATATTGACGCGCTCACCGCCACCGCGCGCAGCCAGGGCCGCGACCGCTATTTCACCTACATCACCTCGATTGCCCAGGAGAATGCGTTCCTCAACAGTGGGTCGAGCGCGGGTTTTGGCTTTCGACTATCCTACGACACGACCGCGCGACGCGTTTTCATTGCCGAAGCGTTCGAGGGTGCGCCCGCACTGGCCGCCGGCATTGACCGCAGTACCGAAATCCTCGCCATTGGTACCACCGCCGCCAATCTGCGCACCGTCAGCGACATCATCTTGGCCGAAGGCACCGCCGGGGTCACCAACGCTTTGGGGCCGAGCACCGTCGGCACGGCGCGCGTTTTGCGCGTGGCTGATGCGGCGGGGGGAACGCGCAACCTGACTGTGGTCAAGGCCGATTATTCGCTGACTCCGGTGTCGTCGCGTTATGGATCGCGCATCCTCGATTTGGGCGGAGGACGGCGCGTTGGCTATCTCAACCTGCGCACCTTCATCACCTCGGCTGATCAGCAGTTACGCGACAGCTATGCCAGTTTCCGCGCACAGGGGATTAGCGAGTTCATCGTTGATCTGCGCTATAATGGCGGCGGGTTGGTTTCGACCGCTAATCTGTTTGGCGATTTGCTGGGTGGCGGGCGGCGGACGAGCGACATATTTTCGCAAACGCGGTTCCGCACCGAAAAATCATCGAATAATGATACGCATTTCTTTTCGCCAACCGCGCAGTCGGTAACGCCGGTGAAAATTGCCTTCATCGGCACGGGTTCGACGGCGTCGGCCAGCGAGCTGGTCATCAATGGCATGATCCCGTTCCTTGGGCCCAATATGGCGCTGATTGGCGGCAATACTTATGGCAAGCCTGTGGGGCAAATCGCGCTGGATCGCACCGCCTGTGATGATCGGCTACGCGTGATCGCCTTTGCCACTGGCAATGCGTCGAATAACACGGCCTATTATACTGGCCTTGCGGCTTCGGTGGCCAATACATGCCGCGCGGCGGATGATATCACCCTGCCGTTGGGCGATATCCGCGAAGCATCTGTGGCGAGGGCGATCGATTTCCTTTCGGGTCGCACATGCACAGCGATTTCGTCTAGCGAGCAAGGGACGGCGTCATCGCGCGGTTCGGCTGGGGTGGCTTTCGATCATAGGGAATTGCTTATTCCCGATGCGCCAACGCCTGCACAACGCGAGGTTCCCGGGCTGTTTTAGGGGGCGGCGTTGTTTTAAGCGCTGTCGCGTATGATCAGCTTTACAGGAGAGCGAAGACCAACGGCGCTGTCCTCTGTGCTGTCGCCCAGCAATTGCGCCACTAATAATCGACCAGCCGCCGCCATGTCTTGTTCAATGGTGGTCAGCGCTGGCCGGCAATATTGCCCAGCATCAACGCCATCGAACCCCGCGACGGCGATAGTGCTGGGCACGGCGATATTCGCTTCATCAAGCCGTTTGATAACGCCAATGGCCATCAGGTCGGTGGCCGCGAATATGGCGTCGCACTCTATGCCCTGCCTGAGCAACGCGCTCGTCGCTTCATACCCCTGTTGCACCCGATTAGGATCAGTCCCCGCAAAGCCGGGCGGGTGCCCGATGCCAGCAGCCTCGATCGCTGCTGCAAAGCCTTGATAGCGCTCGGTGAATTGGCGCTGCCCATCGGCGCCAACAAATGCGGGGGCGCGGCGGCCACTTGCGATAAAATGCTGGGCGATCATTGCACCGCCGGCCGCATTATCAGCGGAAACAACGCCTGGCCCGTCTTGTGGCCCGCCCCAACTGGCGATTGCAGCACCTTGCAAGCGTATATCCTCGACCATGGCCCATGCGTCATGATGTTCGTTGCTGCCGATAACCAACAACCCGTCGGCGAGGCTGATATCGGCATATTTGCCAAAATCCGGTGCGTCGCCCGATTGATATGAAACAAGCAGGTCGTGGCTCAATTCGGACGCAGCGGTGGCAATATTGCCAAGCAGGTTCTGATAAAATGGACTGACCTCAACCGAGCCATCAACCTTGTGGCACAATACAATGAGCGCGATTGTGTGTGTCTTGTTTGAGCGCAGCCGCGCGGCGCTCCGGTTGACTTGATAGCCTATGTCCGCCGCAGCCTGTATCACGCGGTCGCGCGTCGATTGGCTGATAGATGGGTGACCGCGCAGCGCCTTGGAAACTGTAGGCTGCGAAACAGCTGCGCGCTCGGCCACATCATAGGCGGTTGGCCGTCGGTTGATGGTCTCATTTCTAGCCATAGCCCATTGTGCCATGATTTCATGCCCGTGGCTATGGTGGACTGGGAATAGAGGCGCAGGTTGGCCCCCGCCTGCGCGGGGGCAGCAGCTTTTCTAAGCCGCTGCGCTTCTAAGAAAAGCTAGCTGGCTGGGGGGTGAGGATTCGAACCACAAGCGCAGCCGCAGGCGGAGCGCAGACAGGAACGCAGGTTGGCCCCCGCCTGCGCGGGGGCAGCAGCTTTTCTAAGCCGCTGCGCTTCTAAGAAAAGCTAGCTGGCTGGGGCGGCAGGATTCGAACCTGCGAATGCCGGCATCAAAAGCCGGTGCCTTACCACTTGGCGACGCCCCATTATGCTGGGTTGAGGGCGGGCTTATAGCTGCGCCTTCGCGGAAAGGAAGGGGGTATTTATCCGATTGGGTGCACCCATCCATAGTGGTCGGCCTTGCCGCCGCGCTGGATGGCCACGAGCGATTGTTTCATCTGCTCGGTTATCTGGCCTGGGCCGCCGCTGCCGACGGTGGCTGTAAAGTCTGCGCCGGTAACGCTGGCAACGGGGGTAACAACCGCCGCTGTGCCACAGGCAAAACATTCGGTCATGCGCCCGCTCGCCGCGTCTGCGCGCCATTGTTCAATGGAATAGCGTTCTTCGCGGACCACCAACCCCTGTTCACGCGCGAGGGTGATCAGGCTGTCGCGGGTTATGCCGGGGAGGATAGTGCCATCAAGCGGCGGGGTGACCATGCTACCGTCATCAAACACGAAAAACAGGTTCATCCCGCCCAATTCCTCGACATAGCGGCGCTCCGCAGCATCAAGGAAAACCACCTGGTCAAACCCTTGGGCAATCGCTGATTGCTGGGCGCGCAAGCTGGCGGCGTAATTGCCCCCGCATTTGACCGCGCCGGTGCCGCCGGGCGCTGCTCGCGTATCATTTTGTGCAACCATCAACTGCACGGCGGGTGCGCCGCTTTTGAAATAATTGCCCGTTGCCGTGGCGATGACGATGAACAGATATTCGGCGCTGGGTTTCACGCCCAAAAACACCTCTGACGCAAACATGAATGGGCGAAGGTAAATCGAGCCGCCAGCAATGGGCGGGAACCAGGCGCGGTCAATATGGACAAGTTGACGACATGATTCGATGAATGTCGCCTCGGGCAGCCTTGGCATCGCCATTCGGTCGGCCGAAGCGTTGAACCTCGCGGCATTCGCATCTGGTCGAAATAGTGCCATCGTCCCATCATCTAGGGCGTAGGCCTTCAGCCCTTCAAAGATTTCCTGCGCATAATGGAGCACCGCCGCTGCTGGATCGAGGCTGATGGGGCCGCGCGCCGTGATTTTTGCGTCGTGCCAGCCTATGCCTTCGCGATAGCGAATGATCGCCATATGATCGGTGAAAACCTTGCCAAACCCGGGGTCCGCGATGCGGCTAGCACGATCTGTCGCTGAGACAGGGCTGGCATTAGGCTCAAAGGTAAAGGCGGGTAAACGGGGCGGGCTATCAGGCATTCTCATATCTTTCGATGGCTGTCACCATTGCGGTTAGCCAGCACGCCGCATAGGGTCAACATATGACGGTTGAATCGCAAATGGGTAAATCAAACGACTATGATATCGCAAGGTTGCGTGTTGCGGCCTCGCCACTGTTTTTGCGCGATGCCGAGGTGGCGCGCGGGATTGGCTTGTTGCTGCTTGGGCAGGCGCATTTGCTACGTGCCATCGATCCCGCATTGCGCGAGGCAGGGATCGGCCGGGCGCATTATCGCATGCTGGGCCATGTCGTGCGCTGGCCAGGCTTGTCGATGGCCGATCTCATTGTCTTGTCAGGCACGAGCAAACAGGCGCTGAGCCGCGTGACGCGCGATCTTGTGCTGCGCGGCTATATCGAAGTGCGGGTGGGCCATGGCGATAAACGGCGGCGTGAATTGCGCGCTACCACAGCCGGCAAGGCCATCGAAACAGCCCTGTCAAACAGGCTCAATATGGCGATGGCAGAGGCCTATGCCGGAGCAGGGCAAGATGCGGTGACAGGATTTTGGCGCGTTTTAGAAGGGTTGGTTCCCGTCGCTGCGCACGCGCACATGGCCGAACTGACGCGGCGCAAATGATCGTTGGTTCACACTGGGCGTTGTGATTCTGCCGCCAGCTCACGCCCTCTATCGCGGCTTGCGCGCAATGTTTCGGCGAGCAATGCCGTCAATCGGCCATCGCTGTCGAGCACATCGAGCCCGGCCTGTGTCATGCCGCCAGGGCTGGCCACCGCATCGGCCATTTCGTTCAAGCTGAGGCTTGATGCAGCCAGCGATGATGACGCTCCGTCAACCATGGCGCGGGCCAATGTATCGGCGTCCTTTTCGTTGAGCCCCAGGCGAACCGCCGCACCAGCCATGCCCGCGACAAAGCGATAGACAAAGGCCGGGCCGCACCCCGTTAAGGCAGTGACCAGGTTGAAGCCGTTTTCACCGTCCATCCGGTGCACATGGCCGAGCGGGGCCATCAACATATTCAATCGATTATCGGCCACATCGCCAACAATCGCGATGACCCCCTGGCCATCTGCCACTGGCAAATTGGGCATGGCGCGAACAATGGCGCCCGCGTCTGGCAAGGCGAGCCGCAAATCTTCGAGTGCGATGCCCGCGATGATCGAAATGACGAGCGTGTCCGGCCCGGCCAATGCGGCAATTTCATGGGCCACATCGGGGAAAATTTGTGGCTTTACCCCGACAATGAGGATGTCAGGCCTGCCTAGCCCGTCTGGCGTAGATACTGTTTGCACACCCGCTTGAGCCTGGGCCCCGCTCGGCCGAAGTGCAATCACGCGCTCTGGCGATAGCCCGCTCGATAGCCAGCGGGTCAACATTGCGCCGGCCATCGTGCCGCAACCAAAGATCAGCATGTCCCCTTTATAGTGGGCGAGGGCGTTTTTACTCATAATGATGTCATTTCTTCATGCTTCGCCGCGTGTTTCGATAAGTGCGGCGGCAATGGCTTCGGCTGGCGATTTTCCGCCCCACAAGATGAACTGGAACACAGGGTAAAATCGCTCGCATTCGTCGATCGCGGTTTGAACCAATGTTTCAGTCATATCGAGGGTGAGGGTCAGGTTATCATCGAGCAATGTCGCATGACGATAGAGAATCATACCGCTGGCCGACCAATGTTCGAAATGCCCCATCCACAATTGTTCGTTGATCAGCGAGAGCGCCTCAAACATCGCATTGCGCCGATCTTCGACCATCTTGATTTCGGGGAACAGCAGGATTTGCAGGACATTATCGTCGCGCCGCCAAACACCGCGCAGCTCATAGCTGGTCCAACTGCCCTGGACATTGGTGACGACTTCATCATCACCAACCGGCTCGTTGGGCCAGCCATGCGCATCAAAATAGCGCGCGAGCACGTCAATCGGCTCGCCGCCCTCGTCTGAATCAAATTCGTCGGTCATGATGCGCGGCCATAGGCCCAGGCGGGCGCAATGTGCAATCTATCGAATCGATACAATCAGGAGCGATCAGGCTTTGGGTTTTTTCTTCGGAGCCGAAGCGGGCGTGGCACCACCCTGGGCGGCCAGCGCCGATTCTACCAAAGCAAGTCGATCCTTGAGCGTTTCAAATTCTTCGCGCGAAACGAAATCGGTGCCGCCGATAAATTCGCGCGCACGTTCGCGCGCAGCATCCTGGGCCTCGCGGGCCATGCCGGCAAAGCTGCCCGCCGCGCCGTTCAGCGCCTTGGAAAGGTCTTCGAAAAATTTGTTCTGCGATTGCATGTGCCTATTCCTCTCTATCTTGCCCACCACCTATATTGGCGCTGGCAGCGGGTGGGACAAGGGTTTCGGCGTCGGGATATTGTGCGTCGATCCGAATGTTGAGGAAGGCCGAAAAGCAGAGCCAGCCCAAAAGCGGCAGCATCAGCAACCCGGCGCTCTTGCGAATCCGTGCAAATAACACTGCGGTGACCAGCGTAAAGCCGAGCAACAGGCCGATCATGACTACGGCCGTCGAAACATCGTGATGTGCAAAAAACAGCAATTTCCACAGTGCCATCCCGACGAGGGTGTGCAGAAACATCAGCAGCGCCAGCGGGCGGCGCCTGGCCCCGCGCGCCGAGAGGATCAACGCCAGCGCCGCCCCAGCACAGGCATAGATCAGCGCCCAGATCAGCGCGAAAGCGGTTGGCGACAACAGCGCTTGCGGTGGAATGAGCGCGGCAAACCAGCGATTAGCCGGGCCGGCATTGACAACGAAATCGACAAAACTACCCATCGCCACCATGGCCGGAACGCAGACCAGCAGCCAGCGTAGCAGCGACATTCTGAGCTGTCCGCTTGATGCCAGTTCATTCATCGTCGCTTATCCTTTGCTGTAGAGGTTTCCCGTCATCGACGCCGCACCGTGCCGCTGCAAGCAGAAACTCGACATTGCCCTCTGGTCCGGTGATCGGGCTGGTGATGACAGGGAGCGTTGTCCAACCCTGTGCCGCCAACCACGCGGCGGCGGCGGCGCAGACACGCGCGTGGACGGCCGCGTCGCGCACCACGCCTTTTTTGCCGACCTCGCCGCGCTCCGCCTCGAATTGCGGCTTAACCAGCGCGATCAATCGCGCGGTTGGCGCAGCGAAACCGAGCGGGACTTCCAGCACTTTGGCGAGCGCAATGAAGCTGGCATCACAGACGATCAAGTCAACGGGCTCGCGGATATGATCGGTGGTCAGGATGCGTGCGCTTGTTTGTTCATGGACGATGACGCGGCTATCCTGGCGCAGCTTCCACGCCAGCTGGTTTGTACCCGAATCAACCGCATAGACCCGGGCCGCGCCGCGTGTCAGCAGGACGTCAGTAAAGCCACCGGTAGAGCTGCCGACATCCATCGCCACCGCGCCCGCCACGTCCCAGCCAAGCGCGCTCAAGCCATGGTCTAGCTTGACGCCGCCGCGCGACACCCATGGATGGTCACGCCCCTTGAGCGTGAGCAGCGCGTCGTCGCTGACCTGCTGCCCGGCCTTCTCAATTTTGCGATCGCCGAGAGTGACGTGGCCGCCGAGGATCAGTGCTGCCGCACGGGTGCGGCTTTCCGCCAGGCCAAGCTCGACCAGCCGCTGATCGGCGCGGGCCTTAGCCACTGAAATGCGGGGCCATCAGGCGTTCCCCGTCATTGCGTGCCCGCCCGCTCGACCAGCATCGCCGAGGTGAGGATCTGCGGCAGGATTTCTGGCTCACGCGCGCCCGCTTGCGGGTGGGAAAGCGCAATAGTAGGCGCGCCCGCTTGCGGGTGGGAAAGCGCAATAGTAGGCGCGCCCGCCGGATACCAGAGGTAGAGCGGCACCGAATTGCGGCCCAAGCGCGCAAGCTCGCGGGTGATGGCAGGGTCGGCATTGGTCCAATCGGCAACGAGAACCGTGACATGCGCGTCGCGGAATGCGGCGGTGGTGGCATCGCGGCTGATCGCCGCCGCTTCGTTGACCTTGCAACTGACGCACCAATCTGCGGTGAAATAGATGAACACGGGCTTGCCGCTGGCAAGCGCGCGGGCCTGCGCCGCCACGCTCCATGGCTGTGCATCAAGCGCACCAGCGGCCTGTTGCGCCTGCGGCCTGGGCGCGGGTAGGAGCAGCGACGCTGGCACAATCAACGCGGCGATGGCGAACAGCACGATGCTGGCATCGCCTCCGCTTGCTTGGCGCCGCCCGGCCCACCAGCCGAGCAGGACCGTAGCGGCAAGCACGCCGCCGCCGATCAGCCAGCCTGCGCCCTCAACCTGGCGGCCAAGTAACCACACCAGCGCCAGCGCTGTCAGCGCCATCGGCAAAGCCAGCCAGCGGCGCAACGTCACCATCCACGGCCCTGGTTTGGGTAGCCGCGTGCGCAAGCCTGGGACCAGCGCCAGCGCCAGGAACGGCAGCGCCAAGCCAAGCCCCAGTCCGCCGAAGATCGGCAGAGCCGCCCATGCGGGCAAGCTGAGCGTTGCGCCCAATGCGGCACCAAGGAACGGGCCGGTGCACGGCGTCGCGATGAACGCGGCAAGCGCGCCTGTCATGAACGCGGCCTTTGTAGGGTTACCGCTATCACCGCGCCCTGCAAAGTTGAGGCTGCCAAATTCGAACAGGCCGGCGAGGTTGGCGGTGATGGCCCCCATCAGCACGATGAGCAGCAGCACCGATTCGGGGCGCTGGAGCTGAAACGCCCAGCCCACTGCTTCGCCGCCGCTTCGCAGAAGCAATAAAACCGTCCCCAGCGCGAGGCATGTCAGCACCGCGCCTGCGGTATAGGCCAGCCCCTCGGCGCGCACGCTCGCCGCATCGCCGCCCGCCTTGGCCAGCGATAATGCCTTGAGGCTGAGGATCGGGAAAACGCACGGCATGATGTTGAGGATCAGCCCGCCGAGGATCGCGCCCAATAGCGCGGTGAGGAACAGGCGGGCATCGAATGCGCCGCCCGCTGGCGCGGCATCGGCCAAAGGCGCTCCAGCCGCTGGAACCGCGCCGGGGAGAGCGGTAAAGCTGAGGCCTCGCCCCGGCGCGATGCGGAGCAGGCCGTCAAAGCGTTGCAGCGTGGCAATATCGTCGCCCGCCGCCGTCTCGATGATCAGTATATTGCCATTGCGGCTGAAACGCTGCGCCGCGCCGGGCTGGTTGGTGCGCGGCGTTTCGACGAACAGATGCGCGTCGGAAAGGGCAAGCGTGGCGGGGAGCGGGATGGCGATGTGCAGCCGCCCCCCCGCCACTTGATAGCGCGCTGGTCCACCGAGCGGTTGCGGCAAGGCGGCGCGCATCGTATCAAAGTTGGTGCTGGGCGCACCATCGCCAACGGTCAGATCGAGCGTCAACTGCCCGCGTTCGGGGACACAAATTTCATTGGTACAGGCGAGCCAGTTCGCTTCGCCGCTTATGGTAAGCCGGGTGCCGCGCGGCACATCGGCGGCGATGCTGAGCGGCGCGATCAGCGCATAGGGGGCCTCATAGACATGGTTCATCAGGCCGGATATGACCAGCGTATCGGGCACGGGGTAGCGAAGGTCACCGATGGTCACACCGCGCGGCAGGTTCCACGTCACCTGCATCCCGAACCCCGCGTCGCCGCCATTTTTCCAATAGCCGTGCCACGGGTTTTCGGGGGTCATGTCGATGGCGATGTCGGTGGTCGATCCGGGCGCGGGCGTTATCGTTTCAGCGGTGAGCGCGGCGCGGATATGCGGTGCGCTGCCCATTTGTGCCGATACGGGCGCAGCGATGGCGAAGGCCAGCAGAATAGGCAATAATCTGAGAGTGAAAAATATCTGAAATTGATGCACAGGGTCATTCTCTCGAAACATAGGCTTGCGATATAGCAAGATAGAGGCGCATGAACAGGCTCCTCGTGATGGAGAATCGCCCGTGCGCACACTGATTTCGACATTCGCCCTGATCGCCTGCTCAGTTACGGCGCCAAGCATGGCATTTGCGCAGCAACAATCGTTGCCAACGCCGCAGCCTATGGAGCCAGTGCGCGAGGCAGAGGCGGTGCGCCCCGCCCCGCCCAAGCTGATTATCGCCATTTCGGTCGATCAATTTTCCGCTGACCTGTTCACAGAATATCGCGCATTGTTCCGTGGCGGCCTTGCGCGGCTCGCCGGCGGAGTTGTTTTTCCCCAAGGGTATCAGGCGCATGGCGCGACCGAAACCTGCCCCGGCCACTCAACTATCCTCACCGGATCACTGCCCGCGCGCACCGGAATCATTGCCAATAATTGGTATGACCTGTCTCTAACCCGCGAGGACAGGCGGGTCTATTGCAGCGAAGACCCGAGCATAGAGGGCACATCGTCGGCGAGCGGGCGCTATGCGCCGTCGATCAATTATTTACGGGTCCCGACGCTGGGTGATCTGATGAAGGCCGCCGATCCGCGCACGCGGGTGGTGTCGGTGGCGGGCAAGGACCGCGCGGCGATCATGATGGGCGGGCGGAGCGCTGATGAGCTGTGGTGGCTATCGGCCAGCGGCCTGTCCAGCTATCGCGGGCGCGAGGCATCGCCCCAGGTCGCGCGGATTAGCGCGGCGGTGGTGGCGGCGGTGGCCCAGCCGCGTGCTGCGCTCGACCTGCCGCAGCAATGCGCCGCGCGCAGCCACGCCGTCGATATTGGCGACGGCCGCAATGTCGGCACCGGACGGCTTGAGCGCGCAGGCGGCAATTTTCGCGGCTTCATGGCCTCTCCCGAAGCCGATGGCGCGGTGCTGGCGGCAGGCGCGAGCCTCGCTGCGGTGCATCATCTGGGCCGCGGCGAGCAGACCGACCTGTTGATCCTCGGCCTGTCCGCCACCGATTATGTCGGGCACAGCTATGGCACCGAAGGGGCGGAAATGTGCCTGCAGATGCTAGCGCTCGACCGCGAGCTGGGCGATTTTTTCACGCGGATGGACGCGAGCGGCGTCGATTATGCGGTGGTGCTGACCGCCGACCATGGTGGGCATGACCTGCCCGAGCGGAACCAGCATCACGCTATGCCCAGCGCGACACGCGTTGACCGCTCCCTTGATGCATCGGCGCTCTCCACGCGATTGAAGGCCGAGCTGGGCATGACCCTCGACGGCCCGCTGCTTTATGGTGATGCGCCGTTCGGCGACTATTACCTCAGCCGCAGCCTCAGCCCCGCTGATCGCACCCGCGTGCTTAGCGCCGTGACGCGGATTATTGCCGCGCACCCGCAGGTTGACCGCGTGGTGCTGGGCAGCGCCTTGGCCGCGATGCCGATCCCGCGCGGTAACCCTGAGCAATGGAGCGTTGAGCAGCGGCTGCGCGCCTCCTATATGGCGGGGCGGTCGGGCGATTTCCTGGTGGTGTTAAAGGCGCGGGTGACGCCGATCCCCGAAGTCGGGGTTGGCTATGTCGCGACCCACGGTTCTGTGTGGGATTATGACCGGCGGGTGCCGATGCTGTTCTGGCGCGCCGGGATGCGGAGCTTTGAACAGCCCAATCCGGTGATGACAGTCGATATATTGCCGACGCTCGCGGGGTTGATTGGCTTGCCCATCGAGGCGCGCAATCTCGATGGCCGCTGCCTTGATCTGGTGGCGGGCTCGGGGACCAGTTGCCCCGCGCCGTAGGTGCGCTGCACCCTGAACGCTGGCCATTATCCGGCGCCAAACCCGTTCGTGCTGAGTAGCTGTTGAGCGAAATCGAAACAGTGTATCGAAGCATGTCCTTCGATATGCGTCTTCGATGAACTCAGCGACTATTCGGGACGAGCGGTATGGGGAATCCATTATCCGCTTGTTCATCCTGCCTCAATCTGACCTAAATCATAACGATCATAGCAAAATTGGCAGGGGAAATATGATGACGGGTCATGGATATGCGGCGGCACTAAGGCTGATGGCATTACCCGTTGCGGCGCTGTTGGCGACGCCCGCAGCGGCGCAGCAACAACAGCAGAACGCACCCGAGCCGACGCTGGTTTTGAGCGGCAATGTGCGCGGGGTGCGATCCGACGCGACCACCAGCCGCGCACTGGCGATCGAGGTGCTCGACCTCAAGGTGCGGATTCGCGGGCGCGTTGCCGAAACCACCATGACCGCGACATTCCGCAACGATAGCAATGACATATTGGAGGGCGATTTCCGTTTCGATATGCCGGCGGGTTCGGTGGTGACCGGCTATGCGCTCGACATTGGTGGCAACATGATCGACGGGGTGATTGCGGGCCGCGACCAGGCGCGCGAAGCCTATCAACGCCGCGTGGTCCAGCGGATCGACCCTGGCCTCGCCGAAGTGACATGGGCCGACCGCTTTTCGACGCGGATCTTCCCGATCCCCGCGCACGGCAGCCGCACCATCCGCTTGGTGATGACTTCGCCGATTGATCCTTTACATGGCTATGTTCTGCCGATGCGGCCATCGGGCGCGGTGGGGCGTTTTACCATGCGTATCGAGAGCGACGATGGCCGTCCGACCGAAGTGGTTCTGCCCGGTCGGTTTAATGCGCAGTGGCAGGGCGGGGTGCTGGCCGTTGATGACTGGAGCGGGATGCTGGCGGGTGAACTGCGCCTGTCACCCTCGCCAGCCACGGGCATGACGGTCAGCCGCCACGCCAATGGGCAGGCCTTTTTCGACATTGACGATGCCGCGCCAACCACGATTGCGGGTGCGGCGCAAAACTCGCCGATCCACATTTTCTGGGACCGTTCCATCAGCCGCGCCGACGATGATCTGGCAGCGGAAAAGGCGCTGCTCGAAGCCTATCTGGAGGCGCGCGAGCCAGACGCGGTGATGCTGACACTGTTCGACAGCAGCGGGGCCGAGACGGTGCGCATCACCGACGGCGCGCAGATGGGCACCATCCTCGACAATCCGCATTATGGCGGCGGGTCGAGCTTTGCGGTTCTCGGCGATGTTCCGGTGGCGGCGGGCGCAACCTGCCTGTTGTTTAGCGACGGGCGGGTGACGCTCGATAGCCGCGCCGCCTTCGCGCTACCGTGCCGCACCCACGCCATCGCATCGGGGCGCGAGGTTGACCGTGGCTGGCTCACGCATGTCGCCGCGCGCAGTGGCGGGTCGTTCATCGAATTGGCCAGTATGAACCAGGCGGCGGCGCTGAGCGCGCTGGAACGTGGCGGCAGCGATATAGGCCGCATTGTCGACGATGCGGGCGAGGCGATCGACACGGTGCGGATGGCGGCGGCAGACGGCCGGTTCCGCCTGGTCGGCCCGATGCCAGATAGCGGCGGGGTTAACCTGATGCGCGGGCAGGAGCGGTGGCGCAGCTACGCCCGCCCGACATTGTCTTCTGGCCTTTCCCACTCGCAAGCGAGCGCGGCAAATGCATCTATTCCGCTATTTTCCGGCACCGGCGCGCTGTGGGCGTCGCGGCACATCGCGGCGCGCGCGAACGAAATGCGCACCGCCGATCTGGTCAATCTATCGCGGCGATACAGCGTCGCCAGCCCGATGGCCTCGTTCATCGTGCTCGAACAGCCGGCCGATTATGTCGAGGCGAATATCCCGCCGCCGACCAGCTACCCCAAGCCATTGACCGACCAATATCTGGCGATGCGTGCGCAGGCCGATCGGGCGATTGGTGCAAGCCAAGCCGCGCGACTCGGCGTGGTCAGCGCGCTGTGGCGCGAACGGGTGGCATGGTGGGAAACCAAGTTTGACGAGCGTGGGCAACAGGGCAATGACGGGCAGGACAATGAAGGTCAGGGCCGCGACCCGCGCCGAAACCGCGAAACTGTGCCGGTAACTGTGTCGCCGCCGCCGCCGATGCCCGCGCCGATTTCTGCAC
>JBEBJX010000053.1:0-14900 GCA_040079655.1 Sphingopyxis sp.
CGTCCTTACCTTGGCTTCCCCTAGCTTGCGCTAGCGCGTCCGCCACTTCTTCGTAATATAATTACGCGATAGTCTAGCGCAGCAAAGCGGCAAGGGGAAGCGAGGGTTCTACCTTAGCTTCGCAATCACCAGCCCATCTTGCCTAGCGCGGTCCTTGATCGATTCCTCGCTGCGGGTCAGCGCACGGGCCATTTGCTTGAGTGGCATCCCTTTGGTGCACAGGTTGTGCAGCTTGGCAATCTCGTCGCTCGTCCATGCCTGGCGGTGACGTTCGAAGCGTTCAGAGGCCATTACAGATTCACCCTATCATTCTTCGTCATGCTGAACGTGTTTCAGCATCCATGTTGCAACCCCACTCCATGGACCCCGGACCAAGCCCGGGGTGACGAATATGGGTGTCACTCCTCGCCCATGCGGAGCGCCGCGATAAATGCCTCCTGCGGGATGTTGACGCTGCCATATTCGCGCATCTTTTTCTTGCCCTCTTTCTGCTTGTCGAGCAGCTTTTTCTTGCGGCTAATGTCGCCGCCATAGCATTTGGCGGTCACGTCCTTGCGCATCGCGGCAATCGTCTCGCGCGCGATCACCTTGCCACCAATCGCCGCCTGGATCGGGATTTTGAACAGGTGGCGCGGGATCAGGTCTTTCAACCGCTCGCACATGCCGCGCCCGCGCGCCTCCGCAGTGCCGCGATGGACAATCATCGACAGCGCATCGACGGGTTCGGCGTTCACAAGGATGCTCATTTTCACAAGGTCGCCCACGCGATGGCCGATCTGGTGATAGTCGAACGAGGCATAGCCGCGTGAAATGCTCTTCAATCGGTCATAAAAATCGAACACCACTTCGTTCAATGGCAATTCGTAGGTGATCTGTGCACGCCCCCCGACATAGGTCAGATTCTTCTGCACCCCGCGTCTGTCCTGACACAGTTTCAATATGCTCCCCAGATAGTCGTCGGGGCAATAGATGGTCGCCTCGATCCACGGCTCCTGTATCTCCTCGATCCGGCTGGGGTCGGGCATGTCGGCGGGGTTGTGCAGTTCCAGATCGCGCGGCCCCTCGGTCTTGGACCGCCCTAGCTTGAGCTTATACACCACCGATGGCGCGGTGGTGATGAGGTCGAGGTCATATTCGCGTGTCAGCCGCTCCTGAATAATCTCAAGGTGCAGCAGCCCAAGGAAACCGCAGCGAAAGCCAAAGCCGAGCGCGGCGCTCGACTCCATTTCGAAGCTGAATGACGCATCGTTGAGCCTGAGCTTGCTGATACTCTCGCGCAGCTTTTCAAAATCTGCGGCGTCGGTGGGGAACAGCCCGCAAAACACCACCGGCTGCACTTCCTTGAACCCTGGCAGCGCCGCAGCGGCGGGGCGCTTGGCATCGGTGATGGTGTCGCCGACCCGCGCCTGCGCCACATCCTTGATCTGCGCGGTGATAAAGCCGATCTCACCTGCGGCCAGCTCTGGCAGCTGCTCGATCTTTGGCGTCATGCAGCCGACACGGTCGATCAGGTGGACTGTCCCCGCCTGCATGAACTTGATCTGCTGCCCCTTTTTAACGCACCCGTCGATGACGCGGATCAGGATGACGACGCCAAGGTAGGGGTCATACCAGCTATCGACCAGCATCGCTTTCAGCGGCGCCGCCACGTCGCCCTTGGGCGGGGGGATGCGCGTGACGATGGCTTCCAGCACCTCGGCAATGCCGATGCCCGTTTTGGCGCTAGCGAGCACAGCCCCCGTCCCATCTTCCGCTCCGGCAGGCAGGCCGATAATATCCTCAATCTCTGACCTAACCTTGTCGACATCGGCGGCGGGCAGGTCGATCTTGTTGATGACGGGCACGATTTCATGGTCATGCTCGATCGACTGATAAACATTGGCCAGCGTCTGTGCCTCTACCCCCTGCGCCGCATCGACCACCAGCAACGCGCCCTCGCACGCGGCCAGACTGCGCGATACTTCATAGGCGAAATCAACATGGCCGGGCGTGTCCATCAGGTTGAGCTGATAGGTTTCGCCGTCGGCCGCGGTATAGGAAAGCCGCACGGTTTGCGCCTTGATGGTGATCCCGCGTTCTTTCTCAATATCCATATTATCAAGCACTTGGCTCGTCATTTCGCGCGCGCTCAAGCCCCCGGTCTGCTGGATCAGCCGGTCGGCCAGCGTCGATTTGCCATGGTCGATATGCGCGATGATGGAAAAGTTACGGATATGGGAGAGGTCGGTCATGGATGGCCCACTATAGCCTTTTCAAGTCAGATGGAACATCTGATGACACGGAAAAGGCGGCAGAGAAAAATTAGCAGGGCATTGCCACACTGTCATCACTCACGGCCATCTATCGCGCAGCACCGCCGCAATCCATTCAAGCGTGGGGGGCACAGGATATCAGGCTGTTCTATTCGTCGTTGGTAGGCGGCCGATGGACGCGATACCGCTCGGCTTCCGAACGGTTGAGGCAATAGCGCTGTGCCGGTGTTGCCCCCGAAGCGACGGCACGCTGGCGATACATCACCTCGGTCAACAAGGTTCGCGGAATGCCCATCCGAACCAGAAAATCATTATCTTCGCTGGCCAGCAGCGCGCTTTCCTGTTCGACATCGCCGATCAGCTCGGTGGTCGCCTCGGCTCCCTGATCGACGCTATAGCGGATGGCCCCGCGATCATTGGTGAAGGTGAACATATGCACCATGAATACGCCGCTGGGCTCTAGGATGCGGGCGCTACCGCCAAGAAAAATAAAGTTGCATGCGGAAAAACATGTCCAGCCATTGGGTATGCGCGTTGTGATGAGCGCTCCCGCTTCGGCAAAGCGCCCGCGAATGATCCGCCCGGCCTCGGTCCCGGCGCGGGCATTTCCGCCGGGCGAACGCAGCCATATTTCGTCGATCAACGGGTCAGAGACCAGCACCGCACGCAGCCGCTCTGGCAGTCCGGCGTCAATCGCCCCTTCGGCCAGCAAAATCCGCACCCCGTTGCGCGTAATAGGGGTCAGCGTCATCTGCTGAATATCGGTCCAGTTCGGCGTCTGCGGGCAAGTGGGGTTAGCGGGGTCGCGCGGCACATCGCGGTTGCGCGCAGACTGCCCCATCAGCGCAAGCGCACAGGCCAGTGCACTAACAGCGCGCAACCCTTGTTTCATGCCGACAGCACATACTGCGGAGACGGCGCGACACGGCACATCCGTTTTTGCGCCACTGTTTCCTCGCCGTTGACGATGATGACATCGTCGACCATCATACAGCGCGATCCGCTGGTCAGCCCAGCGGGCGCATTATCAAGCGCGACGATGGTTGTCGTGCCGCTCACTTCGGGGCGGGTTTCGCTGGTCCAGGCCACCTGAGTGCCGACCTGTTCGGAGCGTGTGGCCTCAAGCGTCGCCTCTTTTGCCTTAAGCTGTTCAGGCTCGTCGAGCCGACAGGCAATGGCATTGGTCAGGGCGTCGGTGACCCGCGAGCTGATCGCGAATCGCGCGATATTGCCAAGCGCCCCGCCCGCACGGCCTACGGTATTGCCAAGCACATTGCCCAATATCGAGCGGCCAATGCCGCGCCCAATGCCGCCACGGCGCGGCGCGGCCGCACAGCCGTCGCTGCTCGACGGGGCTGGTGTGGATTGCGCGATGGCCGCTGTGGTGGGCAGAACGAGCGACGGGACCGAAACCACCATGCCCAGGCACGCTATAAGCGCGATAGGGCGCGAAAAAGATTGAACAATAGTCATGTCGCCAAATTACCCCCGGTAAAAATTTCCGTCAATCAATGCGCCCTAGGCCCCAAGCATAAGACGATATAGATGAACAAGCTATGACCCCCATCACGGCATTGTAGCACAGTATAGGTAATCTACAGGCAATTGCCAATTCTCGTCAATCGTGCATAGTGCACATATATTGGCGCACAGAATGCCAAGGAAAAAGAGGGGTCAGCATATGCTACGTTCGCGCAATTATGCGCCATCTGCTGCGCTCGCTCCCTATATTGCCCGCCACTATGTATTTTCTGTCAAAGCGCCCGATGATTTTGAGCTGGTGGACCAGCTCCTCGCCGAAACCGCTTTCTTGCGTATTTTGATCTATGGCGATTGGAGCGGGGAAACGGCACCGGGCGAATGGAGCAATGTCGGGCCGATGGTGTTTTTCGGCCCCAATTCAAAGCCATTCAAAGTGCGCGTCCGTGGTGGGTTCAGCGTCGTTGGCATCGCATTTTGCCCTGCCGGGTGGCGGGCGATGTTCGATCAACCTGCGTCTGATTATAGCGACCGCATGCTGCCCTTCACCGACCTGTGGGGCGATGTATCGAACCGAATGCATGCGGCGGTCGTGGCGGTTGATCCCGATGATGATGCGGCCATTATCGCCGCCATCGAACCATTTATATCCGAGCGATTGGAAATGGGCGGCTGGCAATCTCCCAACCCTGCGATGCAGGCGTTCGAGCTGCTCGCGCGCAATGACAGCACTGTCATGATCGGCGACGCGGCCGCGCAAATCGGCCTGTCAACGCGGCAAATGGAGCGCCAGTGCAAATCCGCATTTGGCATGACGCCGAAAGCGATTTTGGGTCGCAGTCGCTTTCTCGACATGGCATCGGCGATGCGCGGGCTGTCACAGCCGAGCGAGGAAGAGCTGGCTGGCCTTCGTTATTACGACCAATCGCATCGCAACCGAGAATTTCGGCGCTTCATTGGCATGACACCGCGCCAATTTGAGCAGACCCCTACGCCATTATTGACGGCTGGCCTAGAGCTGCGCAACATGCGAAAAGCAGAGGATGCGGCGCGCTAGTTAATAGGCGCGCTAGTTAAAGATCCTCGGCCTTCATCGCGAAAATCGTCTGATGCGGCTCATAATCCGCCATGGCATCGAGCAGCGCGTCCAGAGTGCCGCGAACGATCATGATCCCGCGATGCGCCTCGCGGATGAACCCCACATCGATCATATGCTGGTTAAACGCGACAAGGTGATCGTAAAACCCCCCGACATTGAGCACACCGACCGGGCTTTGATGATAGCCGAGCTGTGCCCAGCTGATCGCCTCCCACAGCTCATCCATCGTCCCCACCCCGCCGGGCAGGGTGATGAAACCATCGGACAGGTCGGTGAACAGCCGCTTGCGCTCGTGCATACCCGGCACGACGTGCAGCTCGCTGCACCCGCGATGCGCAACCTCCGCACTCACCAGCGCTTGCGGGATGATGCCGATCACCTCGCCGCCCGCCGCCAGGGCCGCATCGGCCACCGCACCCATTAGCCCCAGCCGGCCGCCGCCATAGACCACAGTGATGCCGCGCTGTGCTAGGCCGTGGCCAACGCTGCGCGCGGCCTCAAGGTAGATGGGGTCAGCAGGCGTCGCCGACCCGCAATATACGGCTATGCTTTTCATCTGTGCCCTTTGCCAATGTGGAACCGCTAAGTCGAGGGGGCATGCGCGGGCCAGCCGCTAATAATCCCGATGGACCCGCACATTCACGCTGTCGCGCCCCAGCGTCGATATGCTCCCCAGCAGCGCCAGCCAGCGGGTGATCTGATATTCGACGCGCGTCGCGCTATAGCCGCGGCCATCGGTGATAACCTCAACATAGACCCGCCGCGTCACATATTTACCTGCCGATATGCTGGTCCCCGCGCCCAAGGCTGTATCGGCGGGTAAAATACGCAGGCGGTCAAGCCCCGTAGCGCGGCGCAGCGCGTTAATCGGATCCAGCCCCTCGCCGCCGTCGCGCAACGCCGCCAATGCCAGGCCGAGCTGCGCCGCTTCGGTTACCGAGATATTGGTGATCGACGTGCCGAACAATATGCGCGACAAAAGCTCGTCCTCTGGCAAGGCAGGTACTGAGGCAAAGGTGACTTCAGGGCGCAGGCCAGTCCCGCGAACATGGATGCTGGCATCAATCCCCGCCACATCATCTACCGCAACAATATCGAGCACAGGGTTTGATGGAACGCTGCCGTCGAACCTGATCGTCCCGCTCTGCAAAGCAAAGCGCCGCCCTGCAAAATCATAGTCACCGCGCACCAACCGCGCCGTTCCGCTGATCGCAATATTGGCAACATCGCCGCGAACCGCGATGTCGGTGGACCACAGGCTATTGATGCCCAGCCCGGTAACAGTAAGGCCATCGCGCCCCACTATGCCAAGGTCGAGCCGCCATGGTAAATAGCCCTGACGCGGGGCTGGCCTGTCGGCGGGCACATTCACCTCAGCGACATTGATGACCGGAAGCGAATCAATCGCGGTCGCGCGGCCCAGCCGAAACCGTCCCTGATCGAGCTGCAACTGACCCGAAATCATCCCGCCATTGTCACCGCGCACCAGCCTTAATGGCCCGCTGACCCGCGCCACAAGGTCATCGCGATCGATCATCAGCGCACGGGTCGCATTCAGGCGTATATCCATCGCCAGATGGCCAGCGAACGACAGATCTATATCACCAACACCGTTTATACTGCCGCCGCCGGCTGTTGACCCGCGAATATCGCGCAACCTCAGCCGCGATCCGTCAAATTGGCCAATAGCGCTGATGCCAGTAATCACGGTCCCCGTTTGCAGGCTTTCGACGCGCGCGTTCTGGGCGCGCACGACCCCCCGGATGGCCGGGGTATTCAAACTTCCGTTCACATCAGCGGCGATAGCTACACCGCCTGTGAGCGAAAGATTTTCAACGCCCGTCAATCGCCACAATGGCCCTGCCTCGCCGTCATAACGAATTTGTGCAAACAATGGTGCCGCCACCAGTCGGTCCCATAATGCGCCTGTGGGTGACAGCGGAGAAATCCTCGCCTGCGCGCGGCCGATCACGCTGCCATTGCGTTCAACTATGGCGCGCACCGACGCCCCCGTGGGAGCCAGAGCAGCGTTAATCGCCAGATCAACGGGCGCAGATACATCGACCAACCCCGCGCGTGCCAGCCCCCTAACGCGCAACTGCGCCGATCCAGATGGCGGCCCACCCCCGCCGCCTTGTGCATTGTCGGTATAACTTAACCGACCGCTCGCCCGGCCGCCCAGGCCCAGATTAGGCCAGCCGAGGTCAAGCAAACTCAGCGGGATGGAGTCGAGCCCGGCATCAATCTGTGTTTGATCGCCGCCAAACCTCCCCGATAGCTGAATGCGGCCGCCCGCATAGCTCAGCTCGGTCGGTGACAGCGTCCAGCCACCTGCGTTGCGGGTCAACACCGCCGATCGGCTCATGCGCAGCGCCTGTCCGGCAAGGGTGCCATCGCCGCGCACGACAATGCGGCCCGGCGCCACATCCATGACCGTTTGAAAGGTAAAACTGCGCCCGCGTGATCCCGCCATGCTCGCACGGATGGTCCCGACACCGTTCACCAGATGCGCATTACCCGCCATCCGCGCAATCGAGAGCGATCCTCGGCGCAGCCCAACCGTTTCAAATGTCGCCTCTGCATCGGTTCCCGCCGGGTCGAGCAATAGTGTCGCCTGCAATTGCCCGCGCGCAATGGTGATGGCGGGGGGGCCGGAAAACCCTGCATCACGCGCCGCCAGGTTGATAAGGATGCGTTGAATCCCCGATGGTGTATCAAGGTTCATTCGCCCGTTCAGGCCGCCGCCACCCACCGTCAATTGCCCATCGAGCCCGCCTTGAACAATGGCCAGCCGCCCGCGCGCTATGCTTCCCCCAACGCCTAACCTGGCAATATCCAGAGCCGCGACCCCGCCCGGTGGCAACAGCAAACGCCCCTCGCCCGTAAAATCGCCCAGCAACGAGCCGCCATTTGCCCGCAGCAAAAATCCGCCTTCGCCGGGCTCGATCATCAAACGCACATTGCGCAGGTCGCCGGCACTGAGCGGCGATGCCAGAGTGAGTGCGATGCGCGGCCTATCCAGCGGCCCACTCAGCGCCATATCTACTGGGCCATAGCGGCGATGCGCTCCGCGCGCATTGATGATGAAACTGCCGTCGCTCAACCTTTGACCATTGCCGGAAAGGGCGAGATCAGGCGCGCTTAGCCGCACATTGCTGAGCCGCAACACACGGTCCGCACCAAAAATAAACGCGGCGTTGAGGCTGGGTAGCCCGCCCGCTACACCGCGCAAAAACCCATTGTCAAAGCGCGTAACGGCCGCGCGCGCGGTGCCCGAAACGGTCAATGGCGCACCGCCAGCCCGCACCCCGCGAGCGCTGATGACCAAATCAGCGCGGCCCAATTTGGCCAGCTCCAGCCCCGGCACACGGCCATCAAAACTGAGGTTCATATCGCGCACACCATTGGCCATGCGCAGGCCCAGGCTGCCTTCAAGCCCCGCCGCGCGAATGCTGATGCCTTCTCCGCTCCACACACCCGCTTGCCAGCCCATGCTACCATCGACCCGCATGGCGACAAGATGGCTGTCAAGCAGCGGCGAAACACCGCTCGTTCGCGCAATGCGCAAACTGATGGGCAGGACAATGTGCCTACGCTGCGCGATACCCGCGCCATTGGCCTCTACACCTGCCAGTAACATATTGTTTATAGACAGTTTTCCTGCCAAAAAGCGATATTCATAGCGCGGTGCCAACCAATCACCATCAAGCAATATCGACGCTTGAACATTTTCGCCAGACAGGCCAAATAACCCTGCGCCATAGCGACCACCAACAGAGCCACTAGAAGAATTGCGCAGGCGGGCATCAATCCGCATCGCACTCAATCGTTTATTGGCAAAGTCTGCCTGGCCATTGCTATCAAGCTGAAGCGCGGCGCTGACGAGCGAGGCGCGCCCGCTCCAACGCCGATCGGCGAAACGCCCGTCAACATCCACTGCTATGCCGCCCGCAACAATCCGCTGTGCCGCGCCGTCAACTTGCGTTTCAGGCCAAACCCTGCCCGATGCGGTCAAGCGGCCTTCGCGAAGCCCAAGGCGGACACTCGCCAGGTTTGTTTGCCCAGAACGCGCCAGCAACGACCCTCGCCAATTGCGCCAATTGCCAGACCCGCGAATAACCGCGCTGGTTTCAGCCTCAACCCCGAGCATAGCCGCCAGCACGCCATTGGCAGGGGCCAAAAGATCTGCATCAATATCGAAATCGCCCTGGTCCGGTTCTGCCACCAACGCCAGCCGCAGACGATCCGCGCCATCAATAAGCCGCGCGTCAATATGTACCGTTGCCGAGCCGCCGCGCACATCGGCATCACCCGCCACATGCCCGACATAGGCCCGCCGCGCAACGCGCGCGCCGATGTCCAGTCGATCGACACGAAATTGCCCGATTGTGATGTCGAAATCAGGGAATATCGGCTTGTCATCATCGGTGTCTTGCAATTTTGGCAATCGATCAAGCCGCGCGCGCGGGATGACAAGCGTGTCGATTGTCAATTGCCGTTGCCACACAAAGTCCATCGGCCGCCAGTTAAAACGCGCCTCTCCAATCGACAAAAATTGACCTTCGGGATCGCCCAACCGGACATCGTGCAAAACCGGATCACTATAAATCGAGCCGTCAACCCGCCCTATGGCTATCGTCAAGCCGTTGTCGCGTTGCTGGGCCTCTATGCGGTCAATCAAAAACCGTTTCCCCGCCGATGTATCGAGCGCCAGCAGGGCGCCCAATATTATCAAAAGCAGCAAGATGGGTGCCATTACGACGTAACGCAGCCAGCGGCGTCGGGGCTTGACGATACCCGCTTCGCTCATCAAAATGCCTGACCCAGCGAAACATAAACACTGATACGGCTATCGCCTGGGCGTGGGTTGATCGGGGTGCCCACATCCACTCTGATGGGCCCAAAATTGCTAGCATAGCGGACCCCCACCCCTGCGCCGACCCGCAAATCGCCAATATCATTCAGGCTTGGCAAGCCGCTATCATAGACATTGCCCGCATCAACAAAGGGGACCAACGAAAATGCACCCCACACCGGCACGCGCGCCTCTGCTGCGACCTCGAACAACCCAGTGCCGCCTATGGGGTCGCCTATCGGTGCACGCGGGCCAATGGCTTGATAGCCATAGCCGCGAACTGAGCTACCGCCCCCCGCATAGAGCCGCCGCGACGGCGCGATTGAATCGAGCGATGCGCCGGCAATGGCCCCCAATCGCACCCGTGCTGCCAAGGTTACGCGCTGGGCGATCGGCCGATAAAAACTGGCATCCAGTTGCACGCGGGCATAGCTGAACACCTTGTCTTGAAACGAAATTTCAGGGGAAATTCGCGCCGACAACCGAAAGCCTCTTGTCGGATCCAAAAGGTCATTCGATCGATCATAGCCGACATATGCCCCAAGCGAAGCGATGCCATAGCGCCGCCGTAACGATAGATTCCGCGACCGAACAAATGCCATTTCGTCGGTGGCTATCAACTGACCTTCGATCGACCAACTCCAAATCTTTTGAAAGAGGAGAGTCGATGCCCGTTCTATCCGTGCGGACAATAATAGTGTCCGCGCCTCGAATGCCGGAACGGTGCTGTTACTTATCAGCGCCTGTAACGAAAGTGATCTGTCGCGTCGGCGCCAGTTGTTTCGCCTAAAATTAACCCCCAGCAATTGCTCGCGCGTGCCGAGCACCCCGCGCACAGTCAGCGCCCCTTCGGGCGGAAACAGGTTGCGATGCTGCCAGCTCACTTCTGCCCGCAACCCTTCTCCGCTGCCATAGCCAAGCGCGGCGGCGATAGTGCGCAGTGGTGCAGGCGCGACTGCAACAACCAAGTCAACGGTAGAGCCATCGGCATTGGCCAGCGGGGTCATGTCCAGAGAACCGACCAACCCTGTTGAAATCAACGCGCGGCGCAAATCTTCGACATCGCCCTGCCGATAATATTCGCCTGGCTGAAAACGCGCGATCTGTTGAATATGACGTGCCCCAAATACCCCGCTATCGCGCGCCAAGATGCTGCCAAATCGCAAACGCGCGCCCGGGACGATGGGCTGTAGCAGCGTGCCTTGGCGCAGATCATGGTCGATGGTCACCAATTCGCTGCCAACATTGACGAACGGATAGCCCGTCTCGCGCATCTCTGTATAAATTGCAGCCTTCGACTTGAGCAGCGTATCGGCGACAATTGGCTCGCCCACATCAATGCCAAATATCCGCTGTATCCGCGCACTTTCGTCCGGTGGGGCTGCACCCAGGCCCTCGATATCGACTGATGAATAGGTGTAGCGCGGACCTGTCTGGGCAGTAAAAGTGATGCCGAGTGCATCGGCGTTGATCGATACGCCATGAACGATGCTTGCGTCATAATAGCCGACCGAGCGCAATAAAGCTTCGAGAAGCTGACCGTCCTCGGCGATACGCCGGTTGATCTGCGCACCATTGGCACTTTGTGACTCGCCTTGCCGCAACACCGACAACAGGGCAAATCTGTCGAAAAAGCGACGACTGGTTATCCGATCAAGGCCATTCAAAAACACAGAATAACGATGTTCTCCATCGCCAATTTCAAAAGCTGATTGTTCAACTGTCTCTTCGATGGCTGTCGCATCAGGGACTGCAATCGGAGCTGTGAGTGTTTCTATGTCCGGAGGCAAAATATCCGGAGGCAAGGGGGGCAATGGAGCTAATGGCGTTCCCATATCCGGCCACTCAACGCTCATATCGGGGCCAAGGTCGCTCAACGGCTCGAGCGGCGCGCCAGGATCGATGTCATCAAGCCATTGTTGATCCGGCTGTGCTGGCTGAGCTGGCTGTGCAGTCACCTCTTGCGCCATGCTCGCACAAGACAAAAGCGAAAACGCGGTCAGCAGGCTAGCGACTTTGATGGGCGAATTCATGCTTTGCCTGTCTGACAATATCATCGGCAATACAAGCCCAGCTGCTCGTGACCTATACTACCTGCCGATTAAAACGTAGCCTGCAAACGCCCTATCATTGCATTGACTGGCCACCTGTTCTCATCACCAACGGCACCAAATGCCAGATCCATTTGGGCCACGCGCGCATGAAGCCGCTCGCTCGCTTCGATCAATCTTTGCGCGTCTTGGGGCAAAGCGGCCCTCAAAAAAACATCCCCCTTTGGCGACGGGCCGAGTCTGTTTTTAGCTTGGTGCGCTGTGCTTTTATCAATCTCTCCCGCGCTTATGGCGCGATGCAGCAACAACCAGGCGATGATATGCATTAACCGTGTCGTCAGCCGAAGCGATTCACACGACAGGGCGATTCGCAAAGATGGATCATGCCGGCCAGACCAATCGAATAAGCTGTTATCAAGGTCGCCAGCCATGGTCATGGCTGAATTGGATGCAGCATGGTGCACGCCCATCGCTTGCTCAAACCAGGCCCGCGCTTCATCTGCCAGCAGCAACGCATCTGCATAGAGCGAGCCGATATTAGCCTGTTTAAGTGCATCGCTTGCGCCATTCATTCCAGAATCGCCTCTAGCATATGGAATAATATGCGTCACGTGATGCAGGAATTGCGGTTGGGCCGCAACAAAAGGGCGGGTCAATAGTGTCCCAAATTGGATGGAGCGATAACCTTAGTGTTAGGGCCTAAACTCATTCCAAAAATCAGGCGATGATATCTGGAATCAATTGATCCTCTATCCAGCTAATTTCGTCGCGAAGCCGCAATTTGCGCTTTTTTAGCCGAGCAATCGCCATTTGATCAGGTGTGCCGGCTTCGATCAATGCCAAAATGGCGGTGTCAAAATCTCGATGTTCCATCCGCAATAGCTCTAGCCTGCGGGTCATATCCTCGCTTGTCATGTCGTGACGATCGCCCTTCGCAATGCTGTGCCAACGCATACTATCGCCCCAAGCGGGTTGTGAGCAATAGGCTGGCGCGCAAATACGTCATTTCGGCGCAATGGGGCAAGACAACATAAAAAGAATATGATTCACTCGCCCCTTGGTCAAACCAAGCCAAGCGAGTCGCGATTAGGCGTATTGGCTTCATATGAGGGAGGTTTGCGAATGCGTCATTCCGCAGGGGCACTACACGCCCATGAAACAGCACTTTCAGCCCGCCATGCCGATTTAGAAGCGCGGCTTTTAAACGAAACTCTGCGCCCAAATCCGGACATGGTCGCCATCCTGGAAATCAAGAAAGCCAAACTCAGAATAAAGGACGCGCTACATTATAGGTAAGCGGTCCAATCTTCAGAGCCTAAGCACGCGCTTACCCGGCCCAATTTGATTTGATGGGTTATGAGCAGCCCCAGAGGATTTTTTGACCGTAACGGGTTGCCGCACCAGCTGCGGGTCGATGATCACATCAAAAGCGACGCCGAAACGCGCAGGTTTAATCCAAACCACCCGGCCTGGCACAACGCCCACGCGCCGCAATTCAATTTTTACAACGTCACCCAGCTCCAGGTCCATTGTAGTATCAGCCAATAACCCGCCCGCAGAAACGTTGCGAACAACAATATCAAACCCATGCTGAAGTCGATCGACAGTGATATGTGCTTTGACATACAAGCTGTCACGTGCCTTACCGCGCAATGAAACTGCGTCCTCATTCGCATCAAGAGGCCAACTCATAGTCATCGACACAATATCCCTCGTCCAGATTTCTGACCCGCGACAAAGGCTCAGCGGTAGAGCCAATAGGCCTATAAGGTATCTGATGAATGTTAGGACGAGGTTAATGCTGAATCGCGGGTAACTGAGAGCTAACCCTAGTCATCGCGAGAAATGCGCTCATGCCGCTCATGCGCCTCTTGGGCTTCGACAGTCATCGTCGCGATGGGGCGGGCAATTAGTCGCCCAAGCGAAATGGGCTCTCCTGTAACCTCGCAATAGCCATATTCGCCTTCGTCAACGCGGCGGAGCGCCGCGTCGATTTTCCCAACCAGCTTGCGTTGCCTATCGCGCGTTCGCAGCTCAATCGACCAGTCTGTTTCACTTGATGCGCGGTCGGTCAGGTCGGGCTCGCGCATTGGGCCATCTTGTAAATTGGCAAGAGTGGATTCCGATTCGGCCAATATACTGCGCCGCCATTCGATGAGTAATCGCCGGAAATAGGCGATTTGGCGGGGGCACATAAATTCCTCATCTTCACTAGGCGCATAACCATCCGCTTCACGAGTGAGATGACTGGGAATAGATCCAATATTATTGTCCATAGTTTTTGGATCAGATTTGGCAGGTGATGAGGACGGCATGCGCTCAGTTGCTCCCGCAAACACGGTTAGGAGCATCCCACAACAGATGCTCGCTGCTCTTTGTTGGCGCGCCTATAGCATGGGCTGATGCCGCTGCAAGATGATCATTTTTGTATTTGCACCTTGACCCGCCCACCAAAGATAACGTCTTATTTTGGGACAGGCTGTGCCGAATCAGGCCATATCGCGCTGCTTTGCAAGTAATTGGTAACTCCACCATGGTTAAAGCCGTTGCATCCATGGCCATGTTCAGCCCATGACCAAAAACCAGACCAGTGCAACAGCCTGTAACCAAGCTGCCTAATGTGGTAAGCGTATTTCAAGCAGGTTTGCCTCACTGGCTGTATAAAGATATTAGCAGTTGGCGTCATGATGACGCAGCAGATGACAGGGTGATGAATATGTCGGTACGGATGGCTTTAGCGAAATTATGCGCTTGCACATGCGGTGGTGCGTTGATTGGCGGCGGGGCCGTACAAATCTCGCAAGCACAGCCTTCGGCGCGGTCACATGTTTCTGCTGTGCGCAGCGTCCCAAAGATGCGTTCGCGTATCGTTCACCGTGCGAACCACCCGCGCCGCTTTGTTGGCCGTGCACGTAATATTCAGCGGGTGCGGCGCGTTGTTACCCGTCGCACCATCTACCCTGGTCAACCTACTGTGATTTCACAACCGGGTGCACCCATCGCGATTCCGCGACCCGCGCCGCAGGGTGAATATGGCGGCGGCGGCAGCGGCGGTTACCCCATCATCATCGGCGGCAGCGGCGGCTTTGGCGGTGGCGGCGGCTTTTTTGGTGGCTTTTTTGGCGGCGGTGGCGGCAGCAGCGGCGGCGGCGGTAGCATAGTCA
>JBEBJX010000054.1:0-14151 GCA_040079655.1 Sphingopyxis sp.
CGCCGCGCTCGCTTGCGAGTGGGAAAGGCGAAGAAGAAACGCCGCGCAAATCATGTAGCGCGATGGTTGACGTCATGACAGCGTCGAGCAATCCTTCATACGCTTGCGAGCCATTGGGGAGCAGCACGGCGGGGGTGGTCATCAGGTGACCAACATTGCGGACAAACATCAGCGCGCGACCGGGCAGGCTGAACGCAGTTCCATCGGGCGCGGTCCACTCGCGATCTGGCGCAAGCACGCGCGTGACGCTGCGCCCACCCTTGTCGAACCTATCGCAAAGCGTTCCGTTCATCAGGCCGAGCCAGTTGCGCCAGCCCGCTACCTTGTCTGCGGCATCGACCGCCGCAACGCTATCCTCCAAATCGATGATCGTGGTCAGCGCCGACTCGAGGATGACATCGGCGATATGCGCGGGGTCATCGCGCCCCACCGGATGTTGAGGATCAATGACAACTTCGATATGTAATCCATTGTTTTTAAGTAAAATTGCGCCTGACATCGTGCCAACAAGCTGTACCGCATTGGCGAGATTCAATTGACCGCCCTCCCAGTCTTTCCATGATCCAATGGCCAATGGCACTGTCGCATCAAGGAAAGATTTGGCTGCCGCAACCACTTGGGCTCCGCGCACCGCGTCATAAACGCCTGGCGCGGGCTTTCCAGACCCCTCTTTTCTAGGCAGGGCATCGGTGCCGTAATAGGCGTCATAGAGGCTGCCCCAACGGGCATTAGCGGCATTGAGCGCGAAGCGCGCGTTGAGCGCGGGCACCACCAGTTGTGGCCCGGCCATCGCTGAGATTTCGGGGTCAACATTGGCGGTAGCGATGGTGAAGGGCGCGGGTTCGGGCACCAAATAGCCAATGTCGCGTAAGAACGCCTGATAGGCGGCGGCATCGTGCACCGCGCCGCCTTGCGCGATATGCCAATCGTCAATGTCGGCCTGCATCCGGTGACGCTCCGCCAACAGCGCCGCATTGTCCGGCTCAAACCGTTCCAATATGCTCGCCAGCCCCGCCCAGAAATGGTCATTACCCACCCCTGTGTCAGGTAAAACGTCGTGCTCGACAAAGGCGATCAATTGCCGATCGACGCTAAGCCCCGCGCGCTGTGCATAATCTGGCATATTCATTCCTCATTGCCCGCAAAAATTGCAGATCATCACCATTGTGCCACTGGGGAGGAAGCTGTGCCGCTATGCCGAGCGACGCGGCGCTTTGCAAGGGGTGGAGTGCGGCGCAAAGTCCGGCTATCATCGGATGATGACCAACCTGACTTCGTTTGAACGCCGAGTGATAGAACGCCCCGATCAAGCGGCTATGCTGGCGCAAGTGCTGGCGTGGTCGGCGGTGAACAGCGGCTCGCGCAACCTTGATGGCCTGGCCAAAATGGCGGCGCTGCTGGCCGATGCATTTGCGGTTTTGCCCGGCGAAATCAGCCTGATTCAACCCGCCAAGGTAACCGCAATCGGCAGCGACGGCGTTGAAACTGTGCTCGCGCATGGCCAACATTTGCTGGTCACTGTGCGGCCCGAAAGTGCGCGTAGATTGCTGTTCACCGGGCATATGGACACCGTTTTTGGCATAGATCACGCGTTTCAAACGACACGGTGGCTCGATGACAATATATTGAACGGCCCCGGCGTTGCCGACATGAAGGGCGGGATCGCCGTGATGCTCGCCGCGCTTCAAGCCATAGAGGCGGGCGCGCGCCCTCTCGCTTTCGGCCTAGATTTTGGCTATGATATAATCATCAACAGCGATGAGGAGGTCGGGTCACTGTCCTCCGCCGCACTGATCGCTGCCCATGCGGCTGGCAAAATTGCCGCGCTGACCTATGAGCCCTCAGCGCTCCCCGATGGCACGCTGGCGGGCGCGCGGCCGGGCAGCGGCAATTTTTCGATCACCATCCGTGGCCAAGCGGCGCATGCGGGCCGCAACCCAGAGGACGGGCGCAACGCGCTGGTCGCGGCGGCGGACCTTGCGGTGCGGCTCAAAACGGCGGCGCGCCCCGGCCTCGCCATCAACCCAGCGAAAATCGACGGTGGCAGCGCCAATAATGTCGTGCCCGACATGGCGGTGCTGCGCGTCAATGTGCGCCCGTTAACGCACGAGGACGAGCAGGCGGCCAAGCTTTTGCTCTACGATGTGACCAACGCCATCGCTGTCGACCACGATGTCCATGTCCATGTGCACGGCGGCTTTGCCCGCCCACCCAAGCCGATCGACGTCGCTCACCGGAGGCTATTTACGCTGGTCGAACAGGCGGGCGCCGACCTTGGCCTGCGGATCACCCACGCGGACACCGGCGGCGTGTGCGACGGCAATAATATCGCGGCCTGCGGGGTTCCGGTGGTCGATACGATGGGGGTGCGCGGCGGCAATATCCACTCGGCAGACGAATATATGTTTATCGATAGCCTGGCCGAACGCGCACGATTATCAGCGCTGTCGATCTTGCGCATATTGGACAGAGGAATCCTATGAGCTTTGTCATCCGCCCGGCGACGCTGGCCGACCTGCAAGCCATGTATGAGATGGCCAAACTAACGGGCGGCGGCTTTACCAACCTGCCACCCGACAAGGCGGCGCTCAAGGCCAAGCTGGAGCGGACAGCGGCGGCCTTTGCGGGCGAGCAACCAGAGCTGCGCGGGCAGATATTCGTGCTGATGCTCGAAAACCGCACCACCGGCGAGATACGCGGCACCTGCCAGGTGTTTACCGAGGTTGGGGTCGAATGGCCGTTTTACAGCTATCGCATCGGCAGCATCAGCCAGCACAGCAAAGAATTGGACCGCACATTCCGCGCCGACACGTTGAGCCTTTCGACCGACCTCGAGGGGTCGAGCGAGGTCGGCGGGCTGTTCCTCCACCCGCATGAGCGCGCAGGCGGGCTGGGGCTGCTGCTCGCCCGCTCGCGCTATCTTTTCATCCGTGCCAACCGCGCACGGTTTGGGACACGGATATTGGCAGAGCTGCGCGGGGTGATTGACGAGGCCGGCGGATCGCCGTTTTGGGACGGTGTGGCTGGCAAGTTTTTCGGGATGGGCTTTGCCGAAGCCGATCATTTCAACGCGCTCCACGGCAATCAATTCATCGCCGATCTGATGCCCAGCCACCCCGTCTATATCGCGATGCTGACCGACGCGGCGCGCGCCGTGATCGGCGTGCCGCACCCGTCGGGCCGCGCGGCGATGCGGATGCTGGAAAATGAAGGCTTTGCCTTTGACAATTATATCGACATTTTCGACGGCGGGCCGACCATGACCGCGCGCACCGATGCGGTGAAAACCATCCGCGATGCGAGGGGCGCAACACTGGTGGCGATCGGCCATGGCGGCACAAGGTCGTTGGTCGCGGCGGGGACGTGCGCCGATTTCCGATGCTGCTTTGCCCATGTCGCGCAAGCCGACGGCGGCATCATGATCGAGCCAGAGGCAGCAGAGGCGCTGGGCGTTAGCGTTGGCGATCAACTCGACTGGATCGGGTGTTGAATGGGGGTGAGAAGGACATTTGTCATTACAACATAAACCCGCCTGTCCTGAGCCTGTCGAAGGACCGCCCTTTTCTTCAACGCGGGAAAAAACAAAGGACGACCCTTCGACAGGCTCAGGGTGAACGGGGTGGGGGCACACGGATGGAAAAACTGATACCATGCTAACCGAAATCAATTTCGACGGGATCATCGGCCCGACGCACAATTACGCCGGCCTCTCGCCAGGTAATATAGCATCGGCCGGCCATGCGGGTGCCGTTTCAAAACCACGCGCAGCCGCGCTTCAGGGGCTGGCCAAGATGCGCACCAATGTTGATCTGGGCCTGGCGCAAGGGTGGCTGATGCCGCCCATCCGGCCCAACCAGGGATGGTTGCAACATCTGGGCACGACGTTGGACGAGGCCGAACCGCATATCCGCGCCGCCGCCTATTCCGCATCTTCGATGTGGGCGGCCAACGCCGCGACGGTCAGCCCCGCCGCCGATTGCGCCGATGGCCGCGTGCACCTCACCGTCGCCAACCTGATGACGATGCCGCACCGTGCCCACGAATGGCATGACACTCTGGCGCAATTGCGGCTGGCCTTTGCCAACCCGGCCTTTGTCGTGCACGCGCCCATCCCCGCCCCCTTTGGCGACGAGGGCGCGGCTAACCATATGCGGCTCGCGCCCGCGCATGGCGACCCTGGGGTCGAGATTTTCGTTTATGGAATAAGCGGCGGCGCTTTCCCCGCACGCCAGCATAGTGAGGCATCAAAGGCGGTGGCGCGGCAACACGGGTTGGACACCGCGCGCACATTGTTCATCGAACAAAATCCGGCGGCGATTGCCGCTGGCGCGTTCCACAATGATGTGGTGGCGGTGGCGAATGAGCGGGTGCTGCTGGTGCATGAACGCGCCTTTGCGGAACGCGAGGCGGCCTATGCCGCGATCCGCAACGCTGCGCCGTGGGCCGAAATTGTCGAGGTGAGCGAGGCCGAAGTGCCGCTGGCCGACGCAATCACCAGCTATTTGTTCAACGCGCAGTTGGTGAGCCTGCCGACGGGCGAGATGGCGTTGATTGCCCCTACGGAGGCACTCGCCACGCCCAGCGTCGCGCGCTGGTGTGACGCGCATATCGCGGGCAACGGCCCCATTCGCCGCGTTATCCCAGTCGATGTCCGCCAGTCGATGGCCAATGGCGGCGGCCCTGCTTGTTTGCGGCTGCGCGTAGTTGCCGACACGGAAACCGTGGACCCGCGCTTTCTGTGCACTCATGCCATGATTGACCGGGCATGCGAGGTGGTGACACGCTATTGGCCAGAGGCGATTGCGCCGGGCGATCTTGTTTCACCAGAACTGCTGACCACAGCCATGACTGCGCAACAGGCGCTGGCCAGTGCATTCAACCTGAACCCCCGTTAAAGATAGCCCTCCCTGTCGAATTAACTTACAGTTTACCATGTTCGTGGGTGCACGAGTCGCGGTTTTGCGCACTTGGCACAAGATTTGCGTTTATAGCGTAAACAGGAAAAGCTAGATTATGTGGAAAAAGTTCAAACGGCTGTTCATCATCAAAACGCGGTTGGAGGCGTGCCTGATCATCTATGCGCTCGGCCTCGGCGCGATTGAACGCGGGCTGCACTATCTCGATACTTACCCTGGCATTGGCGGCTATTTGCTGATGGCGGCGTGCACCGGTTCGGTGTTTTTGGGCGGGGCCAAAATATTCGACAGTTTGCGGCTAGAGCATGAAATTGCGCAGCTACGGATTGACAATAGCGCCGGGGCCGCCACAACGTCTTAACAGCGGCATCGCAAGAGTGCCCTTTCAAGCGGGAGAGCGCTGGTGGCTAAAAAACCGAAAATAGAGTTGTCGGGCGAACCCGAGGGTGGATCGGCGATGAGCCCGCTGATCGGCCTCGCCCGCGAAGACCTGATCGGCGCAGTCGGCATGTTGCTGCGCGAAACTACGACCAAGCCCGACAAGGCGATGCGCCATATGCAGGCATTCGGCGCCGATGTGATGAAGATCGTCACCGGCAAGAGCGATCTGGCCCCCGACGCCAAGGACAAACGGTTCAAAGATGCGGCGTGGACCTTCAACCCGTTTTACCGCGCGGGTGTGCAATATTATCTGGCAGTACAGGCGGGGACACAGCGCTGGATCGACGATCTGGAGCTCGACGAGCTGGAGCGTAACCGCGCGCGCTTTGTCTCGGGGATGATCCTCGATGCGCTGTCGCCGACCAACACCCTCGCGGGCAACCCTTCGGCGATCAAACGCGCAATCGACAGCGGCGGCCTGTCGGTGATGAAGGGGCTGCAAAACGCCTATAACGACATTGTTCATAACAATGCGATTGTTTCCCAAGTTGACAAGCGACCGTTCAAAATCGGCGAGAATCTGGCGCTCACCCCGGGGCAAGTGGTGTGGCGAACCGAGATGATGGAGCTCATTCAATATGCGCCTACCAGCGACATGGTGCACAGCATCCCGCAATTGACCGTGCCGCCACAGATCAACAAGGCCTATCTGAATGATTTGACGCCAGCAAAATCGGTGGTGCAGCTGCAATTGGCGGCGGGCATTCAGCCGTTCCTCATCAGCTGGCGCAACCCACAGCCCGAGCACGGCCACTGGGGACTTGGTGATTATGTCGATGCGGTGATCGAGGCGATCGGCGTCATTTGTTCAATCACAGGATCGGACAAGGTCAACCTGTCGGGCGGCTGTTCGGGCGGAATCACCCTTGCTACCGTCCTGTCCAAAATGGCCGCATCGGGCGACAAACGCGTAGGTGCTGCGACGCTGATGGTGTGCGTGCTCGCCCCCGAAGCGACCGACAGCGAGGTCGGCGCGCTGGTTTCCAAACACGGGATTGAGCTGGCGCGGCAACGCAGCGCGAAAAAGGGCATCCTCGACGGCACATCGTTGAGCCGGGCCTTCGCGTGGCTGCGGCCCAACGACCTGGTGTGGAATTACGTCGTCAACAATTACCTGCATGGCGAAGACCCGCCGGCATTTGACATCCTGTTCTGGAACAATGACGCGACCAACCTCTCGGCAAAACTGCATAGCGATTACCTCGATTTTTACGAGACACAGCCGTTCGCCGTGCCGGGTCAGGCCGAGCTGGCGGGGCATGTCGTCGACCTGACCAAGGTGACCAACGATCTGTTTCTGCTCGCGGGGGTGACCGACCATATCACCCCGTGGAAGGCGTGCTATCGTTCGACGCAGTTGTTCGGGTCGAAAAATATCGAGTTTGTCCTGTCGCAATCCGGCCACATTCAGGCGATTTTGAACCCGCCCGGCAACCCCAAGGCCAAATATTTCCGCTCACAAAAGAAAGTGCCTGCAACGCCCGAAAAATGGCTGGGCCAGGCCGAGGAAGTCGCGGGCAGCTGGTGGCCATTTTGGGCAGAATGGGTCAAGACACGCGCCGGCCCGATGAAGGATGCGCCCAAAACGCTTGGCAACAAACACTATCCGCCGATTACACCGGCGCCGGGCGACTATGCCTTTGGCTGAAGGACACAGAATGACGAACCAGGCCCACCCCCTAGGCGATGCGGAAGTGATGATGATGACGGCGAGTGGCCGCACGCTGCGCGTTGCGCGCTGGAAAGCACGCAACCAAAAACAGGGTCGCAAAGCCGCTCCGCCGCTGCTGTTTTTCAACGGGGTGGGCGCCAATATAGAGCTGGTCGCCCCGTTCGCAAGGATGGTGGGCCAGCGTGACTTCATCATTTTCGACATGCCAGGCGTGGGCGAGAGCCCCGATCCCGTCATCCCCTATAACCCGATCACCATGTCGCAAACCGCTTGCGCTATCATGTCTGACCTTGGATATGAGACGATGGACGTAATGGGCGTGAGCTGGGGCGGCGCGATGGCACAGCATTTCGCGATGCAATATCCCGCGCGCGTCGAACGGCTGATCCTTGCTGCGACCACGGCGGGGTGGATGATGATGCCCGGCAAATTGAGCGCGCTGAGCAAAATGGCCAATCCGCGCCGCTATATCGACCCCGATTTCATGGCCAAAAACTTTGCCACACTTTATGGCGGCAAAACCGACGGCGCCGACGGCCATGTCGGCCGCGTCCGCCCACCCAGCGGGGTTGGCTATTTCTATCAACTGCTCGCCATGGTCGGCTGGACCAGCGCGCCATTGCTGCCGTTTTTGCTCAAGGCCGAAACGCTGGTGATGATGGGCGAGGACGACAATATCGTCCCCGTTTCCAATGGCCGCTTTCTCGCCAGCCTGATCCCCAATGCAGAGCTGCATATCATCAAAGATGGCGGGCACTTGTTTCTGGTAGCCCAGGCCGAGGAATCGCTGAAGCTCGTCAACGCCTTCCTCGATCGCCCGCGCGGCGAGGCTGTTGCCACAAAGCGCAAGGCGGCCTGAAACTCTCTCCCCCTAGCGGGCCTTACCCGCTTCCGCTTCCGCGCTGCGGCCCCTACTCGTTCCCGATTCCTCGTATCGCCGCGACGGCCTCTATCAGCTGGGCAACGGAAAAGGGTTTGGGTATGAAGGCAACATTGGACAGCGCGATGGATTCGCGCAATTGCTCCTCGGCATAGCCTGACATGAACAGCACGGGCACGTTTTCGTTGGCCTTCCCCACGGGCAAGCCAGCGCGGCCGTCCGAACGGTGCGCCCTAATCTCCGCTACCATCGTCGGCCCATCCATATTGGGCATCATGACATCGGTGATGATCAAATCCACCTCGGCCATAGACGCATATTTCTCCAGTCCGTCCTCGCCATGATTGGCGGTGACAACACTATAGCCGGCGCGGGTCAGCGCGCGCTGTGCGACCGCGCGGACCATTTCCTCATCCTCGACAAGCAGGATAGTGCCATTGCCCCAATGCATAGACCGCGCGGCGGCGGGTGCTGGCGCAGCGGATTCGGCCTGTTCCAGCCCGCTATAGACGGGCAGATAGATTGAGAATGTCGTGCCCTTGCCAATGGCGGATTCGGCAAAAATATAACCGCCCGATTGTTTGACAATGCCATAGACAGTGGCGAGGCCAAGCCCGGTGCCCTTGCCCAGATCTTTGGTCGTAAAAAACGGGTCAAAGATTTTAGGCAGCACATCTGCGGCAATCCCAGTGCCGCTATCGCCCACCGATAACAGGCTATAGTCGCCCGGCGGCATCCCTTCGAGCGCCAATGTTCGCGATTGAGCATTGGTGATTGCGCGGGTCGCGATGGTGAGCGTACCCCCGCTCGCCATGGCATCACGCGCGTTGACCGCGAGGTTGACAATCACCTGCTCGAGCTGAACCGGATCGGCGCGAACTGGGCCCAGCCCGCGCCCATGCTGCACATCGAGCGTCACACCCTCACCAATCAAACGATGCAGCAGGTGCGAAACATCGGCAACAATATCGGATAGGTTGAGGATTTGCGGGCGCAACGTCTGTTGGCGCGAAAAGGCGAGCAATTGCCGCGTCAAATTGGCGGCACGATTGGCGTTGCTGCGCATCCCCTGAATATCGTCATAGTCGCTGTCGCCGGGGCTGTGACGCAGCAACATCAAATCGCACACGCCCAGCATTGCGGTCAGGATATTGTTGAAATCATGCGCTATTCCGCCCGCCAATTGCCCAACGGCTTGCATTTTTGTGGCCTGGACCATCTGTTGACGCAAATCGCTGTCACCCGCGCTATCCTTTATCGCCAGCAGGACCGCCGCTTCGCCCATACCGCGCACCCCGACAATGCCGATCGAGATATTGTCATTGGGCTGTGCAGCAAAACGCACAGCAAGATCGCCCGCGCTCGACCGGCCTCCCGCGTGGCGGCGCACAGCCTCTGCCAGCGGTGCCTTATCTTCTGCGACAACCAGATCACCCGGATAGCTGGGCAAGTGCGCAGGGTCGAGCCCCGCCTGCTGGGTAAATGCGGCATTGATGAACAGAAAACGCCCATCCCTATCGACCATCGCCATCCCGAGCGGCAGCGCGGTCAACAGGCTTTCGACATAGTTGAGCGCAATCCCGCGTGTCGCCGCGCCGCCATCTTCGTCGATCAGCAGCAGCACCATGGGCGCTGCCGGGTTCAACACATCAAAGGGGAGCTCAATGATGCGCAATGGCGTAGAGCGCGCCTCGTCACGTTCACGCTCAAATCGGATGAGGCCGTTCGTATCGAGCCGCAATAATTGCGCAAAATCACGGCCATCAACCCGCGCATCAGCAGAGCCAGCGGCTCTCAGTCGGAACGCGTCGTTGCTCGCCTGCACTGTTCCTGCCGATGTGACGAGTGCCGCCATGACACCAGACTGACCCAATATACGCCCCGGGGCCGCTTCCAATTGCGCCATGACCTCGGCAACGGGATCAGCCGCCTCCCGCGCCTGCCATCGCCACAGCAGATGGTCAGCATTGCGACCAACCCTGTGCACAGAGCCGCTAAGCTCGCGCTCATTGCACAAAAACCCGCTGATCGCGGCCTCTCCGTCGCGCCATGCGCTTCGCCCTACTTCGCTCAACAATGCGCTCGTCTGGGCATCGACAGGCAGATTGGGCGGTGTCGATGCGCCGCCAAACCATGCGCAATAAAGGTCATTTGCGCAGACCAAGCGCCCCGTCCGGTCGGTTATGGCCATGCTCACATGTTCGGAATCGGCGACTTCGCGCACCAATGACCAATCTTGCGATTCGAACACGGTCGCCAACCGCGGTTTGGAATTAGAGCCTATCGCATAAATCGCAGAGGCCGTTATCAACCCCGCGCCGGCAAAGGCGGCCAGCAGCACCAGCGAGTGCGCAACAAGCCACATCAGCCAGCAAGCAATCAGGGTGGCCAGCACAACAAGGCCAGTTGGCACATGATCGCGCCAACCAGCCTGTGCCGTCAAAAATCGATCAATTTGGCTGTTCACCAGATTCTGACACGCGCCTCCGGTGTAAGGTAGAGCCGGCCGCCCGACTCCACATTAAATGCCGAATACCAGGCATCGAGATTACGCACGACCCACGCGCGCTGAACCGATGGCGAATGCGGGTCGGTGGTGATCCGTTGTAACAGATTGGCATCGCGATAATTACGCCGCCACACCTGGGCCCAGCCGAGGAAGAAACGCTGATCGCCTGTCGTGCCATTGATGACCGGCGCTTCGCGCCCGCCAAGCGAGCGTTTATAGGCATCATAGGCGATCGACAGGCCAGCAAGGTCGCCGATATTCTCGCCCAGCGTAAATTCGCCAGACAAATGTTCGCCGAGCACTTCATAAGCGTCATATTGCGCAATCAATTGCCGTCCTGCTGCTTCGAACGCAGCGACATCGGCTGGCGTCCACCAATCGGCCAGGCGCCCGTTCTCGTCATATTTCGACCCTTGGTCATCAAAATGGTGGCTGATCTCATGGCCAATCACCGCGCCGATGCCGCCATAGTTGATCGCGGGGTCGGCGTTAGGGTCAAAAAATGGCGGTTGCAAAATCGCGGCAGGAAATACAATTTCGTTCATCCCGAAATTGGCATAGGCATTGACCTGCATCGGGGTCATCCCCCATTCCCAACGCCTGAGCGGCGAGCCGAGATGGCCGATGTCATATTGATGTTCAAACTGGTTTGAACGCCAGGCATTGCCGAACACATCATCGGCCCGCATTTCAAGGCCATCATAGCTGCGCCACTGGCTGGGAAAGCCTATTTTGACCGTGAAATTGGCCAATTTGGCGCGCGCCCGCACCTTGGTTTCGGGCTGCATCCATGCCAGATGGTCGATGCGATTGCCCAGCGCCGCCATGACATTGCTGACCAACGTGTCCATCGCCGCCTTGGTCGAAGTGGGGAAATGGCGCGCAACATATCGCTGGCTCACCTCATCGCCCAGAACCCCTTCGGTGAACTGAACCGCCTGTTTCCAACGCGCCTGACGCTCTGGTGTGCCCGACAGCGTGGTGCCGTAAAAGGCAAAATCGGCGTCGGCCACAGCGGCGGGCAGTTGATCGGAATAGGTTGAGAGCGAGTGGACGATCAGTTGATCGCGCAAGACCCCTATCGGAGCGGCCGCAAATTCGCGCGCAATACCGGTAAAGGCCGATGGCTGACCAATAAGCACATTGGCCTGTGTCGCGCCAACACCATTAAGATAAGCAGCAAAATCAAAGCCGGGCGCCAGCGTCTGTAACGCCGCAACGGTCATTTTATTATAGACTTTGGTTGCGTCGCTGCTGTCGATGCGGTTCCAGTGCGCCTGTGCTATCCTGGTCTCAAACGCCATGATCGCGGCGGCGCGCGGCGCGGCATTGGTTTCACCAGCGAGTGTCAGCATATGCTCAAGGAAAGTGACATAGGCCGCGCGGATACTCACAAAGCGTGGTGCCCCCTCGAGGTAATAATCGCGGTCGGGAAGGCCGATCCCGCCCTGCCCCATGGTATAGATATATTGCTCTGGATGGCGATCATCCTGCCCGACATAGCCGCCGAACAACGTGCCAATCCCTGCGCGATCGGCAGTGGCAGCGAGTGCCGGATAGTCGGCGTGGTTGCGAAGGCCGCGCACCTGGGTAAGCCATGGTGCAATCGGGGCGAGGCCACGCGCTTCGATACCTGCTTCGTCAAGATAGCTTGCATAGGCGCGGCCGATATTGCTGTTCGGGTCGCTGCGCGCTTCATCAAGAATGGCATGGGTGCGCGTCAGGCTAAGGTCGCCAAGCGCCGTGAACATGCCATAGTTCGACTTGTCGGCAGGGATAGCTGTGCTGCGGCCCCATGTGCCGTTGGCAAAGGCGTAAAAATCGTCACCGGCGCTCACCGCGCTGTCCATGCCCGCCTGATCGAAACCAAAGCTGCCGTAAAATGGCGCAGGGGCGTTGGTGGCGGCCGTGGTGGCGGCGGTTTGCGGCGCGGCCGTGGTGTCAGTAGCGCCAGGCACACAGGCGCCAAGCACAGCCAATGAAACACCCGAAACAAGCATGATGTCACTACGCATAATTACTGTCCTATCGAAGGTCCGGGCAATCATGATGGCGCGCCGGAGAATATTGATACTGCATCATAACAGTAGCACAGACGGAATCAATCGCCGTCACTCAATCCCCGTCAATCATGTCGATGACGCCGGCCGCCCTGCCCTTGAGCCGCTTCTGCCGTTTTTGCCGGATCCAAGTTGACCACATAAACCCCGACACCAGATAGCCGATGGCCGCAGACACCACCGCGACGACAATCAGCCCAAACGCCAATATCGGCCCCATGCCGGTAATCCATTGCAACGCATCGGCGATAAAGCCGTGCTGGGTCGCCGTTGTCACCGGACGGCCATAGGTGAGCGCATCCATCCGCAACACAAAACGGCCAACCTCGTATGAAATCACCCAGATAAGCGGCGTTGTCAGCGGGTTGGTGATGAAAGTGGTCAGGCCCGCAACCGGCACATTGGCGCGAACGGGCAGCGCCAGCAGCGCGGCGAAAAATATCTGGGCAAAGGGGACAATGATGCCGACCAATGTGCCAAGCGCAACCCCGCGCGGCACAGAACGGCGGGTGAAACGCCACAATTCGGGGGCCAGCACCCGTTTGGCAAAGGGGCGCAAATAGCGATTGCCCGCCATTTGTTCGCGCGTCGGCATATTGCGCCCTATCCAGTTACCGAGGCGGCTCATCACCCGCGATCCCGCATCAACCGGCCCTGTTCGCGCTTCCACTCGCGTTCTTTGGTCGCGTCGCGCTTGTCATGCGCCTTTTTGCCCTTGGCCAGCGCCAGTTCGACCTTGGCGCGGCCGCGACCGTTGAAATAGACCGACAGCGGGACCAAAGTCATCCCGTCGCGCGCCACCGCGCCATGAAATTTGCGAATTTCGCGCGCCGACAACAGCAATTTGCGTGGGCGGCGCGGTTCGTGATTAAATCGGTTGCCGTGGCTGAACTCGGGAATGTGACTGTTGACCAGCCACACCTGCCCGTCCTTGACCTCAGCATAGCTGTCGCCGATCGTCCCCTCGCCAAAACGCAAGCTTTTGACCTCTGTTCCGGTGAGCGCAATGCCGGCCTCGTAAACCGCATCGATGCTATAGTCGAAGCGCGCGCGGCGGTTCTCGGCGACGATCTTTTGCTTGTCGAACTCAGGTGGATGCGGGCGGGCCATCAGATGAGCCCGGCATGAACGAGCGCCGCATCAACCTCGGCGCGCGCGGCGGCGCTGGCAGCAATGATCGGCAGGCGGGCGTCCGCTGGGAACCAGGGGTTAAGCCGCGCCATCGCATATTTGGCGGGCGCGGGGCTGGCATCGGCAAACATCGCCTTGTGCAGCGGAAACAGCCGTTCATGGAGTGCGAGCGCCGCACCGTGATCGCCGCGCGCACAGGCCGCCGCAAAATCGGCGCACAGCCGCGGCGCGACATTGGCGGTGACCGAGATGCACCCGACCCCGCCCATTGCATGATGCGCCAGCCACAGGTCATCATTGCCCGATAGCTGGCAGAAGTCCGCACCGAGCACGCTGCGGTGCTCCGTCACCCGCGCCAGATCGCCACTCGCATCCTTGAGAGCCACCACCGATGGCAATGCGGCGATGCGGGCCAGTGTTTCGGGCACTATGTCGGTCACGGTGCGCCCGGGCACATTATAGACGACCATCGGCAGGTCGCTATGCGCAGCCAGATGCTCGAAATGCGCGACCATCCCGTCCTGACTGGGGCGGTTGTAATA
>JBEBJX010000055.1:0-13942 GCA_040079655.1 Sphingopyxis sp.
ATGTCAAAGTCGGCACGGTGATAGCGGTGATTGGGGGGGAGGCGGGGGCGGCCGCCACTGCGCCAATTGCCGCGGCGCCCCTCCCCTCTACGCGCTCCGAGCCGATTGTTTCATCACCGATCAGCAATATTGTTGAAGATGGTGGCGGTGTCGATCCATGGCCATGGCAGGAACAACGGACTGACCATGAGGGTCCCCGCATCAAAGCATCGCCGCTCGCCAAACGGATCGCGGCGTCGCAGGGGATTGACCTTGTTGGCGTCACTGGCACTGGTCCGGGCGGACGGATCGTCAAGGCCGATTTGGATGGTGTACCCACAAAATCCGCTCGGGCTGAGCTTGTCGAAGCCCCGTCCTTGGCATCGGAGACGAAGAGCAGCTCTTCGACAGCGACCCGTTGGGAGCCAGGGCAGGCGGTTGGTGATTTTGGCATCCCGCACGAGATGGTCAAGCTCAGCGGTATGCGCAAGACCATCGCGCGGCGTTTAACCGAGAGCAAGCAACAAGTTCCGCACATCTATTTGACGCTCGACATCCGGCTCGATGCGTTGCTGAAATTGCGCGGCGAGCTGAACGCATCGCTGGAGGCGCGCGGAGTCAAGCTCAGCGTCAACGACATGCTGATCAAGGCGCTCGGCCTCGCGCTCGTCATGGTGCCCAAATGCAATGTCAGCTTTGCGGGCGACACGATGCTCGAATATGCCCGCGCCGACATTTCGGTCGCGGTCAGCGTGCCCAACGGCCTCATCACCCCGATTATCGTCGATGCGGGGGGCAAGAGCATCTCGGCTGTCTCGGTGGAAATGGCGGCGCTCGCGGCGAAGGCCAAGGACGGCAAGCTGCAACCGCATGAATATCAGGGTGGAACTGCGTCGCTTTCCAACATGGGAATGATGGGGATCAAACAGTTTGAGGCGGTCATCAACCCGCCGCAGGGGATGATCATGGCGATCGGCGCGGGCGAAAAGCGGCCCTATGTCGTCGATGACGCGCTGGCCATCGCCACCGTGATGAGCGCGACAGGATCGTTCGACCACCGCGCGATTGACGGCGCGGACGGGGCGATGCTTATGAAGACCTTCAAGGAACTGGTCGAAAAACCGCTGGGGTTGGTTGCGTGAGCGCGCAATACGACCTCATCGTCCTCGGCTCTGGCCCCGGCGGCTATGTTGCCGCGATCCGCGCCGCGCAGCTTGGCCTCAAGGTTGCGATTGTCGAGCGGGAGAATCTCGGTGGGATCTGCCTCAACTGGGGCTGTATCCCGACCAAAGCGTTGTTGCGTTCGGCCGAAGTGTTCCACCAGATGAGACATGCTGCTAACTATGGCCTGAAAGCCACTGAAATATCAGCGGATATTGACGCGGTAGTCAAGCGGTCGCGCGGCGTTGCCAAACAGCTCAATCAGGGCATTGGCCACCTGATGAAGAAGAATAAGATCGCGGTGCACATGGGTGAAGGCATGCTGAAAGGCGGCGGAACGATCGAGGTGAGGGGTGAGAAGGGCGTTGAGACACTCAGCGCCAAACATATCATCATCGCCACCGGCGCGCGCGCGCGCGATCTGCCCTTTGCCCCCGCTGATGGAAAGCGCATCTGGACTTACCGCACAGCGATGACCCCGCCCGCCATGCCGAGCAAGCTGCTGGTCATCGGATCGGGCGCGATCGGGATAGAATTTGCGAGCTTTTACAACGATATGGGCGCGGATGTGACCGTGGTCGAGATGCTGCCTCGCGTCGTTCCGGTCGAGGACGCCGATGTCTCCACCTTCCTCGAAAAATCGCTGACCAAGCAAGGCATGACAATCCTGACCGGGGCGGGTGTCGAAGACCTGTCGGTCACGCCACAGGGCGTCAATGCCAAAATTAAGACCAAGGATGGCAAGCTGGTGCAGGGCGACTATTCGCACTGCATCGTCGCCATCGGCATTGTCCCTAACACCGAAGGCGTCGGGCTAGAGAGCCTGGGCGTTGCAACCACGCGCGGCCATATCGACACCGACGCGATGTGCCGCACCAATGTCGCCGGGCTGTGGGCGATTGGCGATGTCACCGCGCCGCCGTGGCTCGCGCACAAGGCCAGCCACGAGGGGGTGATTGCGGCCGAAGCGATTGCGCAGGCGCTGGGCAATAAGGATGTGCATCCGCACGCCATCGACCCGCTCAACATCCCGGGTTGCACCTATTGCCACCCGCAGATCGCCAGCGTCGGCCTCACCGAAGCGCGCGCACGTGAGGCTGGGTATGAGGTCAAAGTCGGCAACTTCCCATTCATTGGCAACGGCAAGGCGATTGCGCTGGGCGAGGCCGAAGGGTTCATCAAAACGGTGTTCGACGCCAAAACCGGCGAGCTGCTCGGCGCGCATATGATCGGCGCCGAGGTCACCGAGCTGATCCAGGGCTATACCGTCGGCAAGACGGCGGAGCTGGTCGAGGCGGATTACATGCACACCGTGTTTGCGCACCCGACATTGAGCGAGATGATGCACGAAAGCGTGCTCGCCGCCTATGGCAAGGCAATCCACATTTGAGGGATGCGCGCGGGCATTGGTGGGGCGCGCTGGGCACCCTGGTATTGCTGCTGGTGCTGGGCGCGGCGACACAGATTGACGGCGTTATCGGCGTCGATCGTTGGGTTGAGCAAGCCGGAGCCTATCGTGCAGGGAGCGGGAACGATGCCGCTATCGCGCTGTGGCAGGCGATCAGCTGGTCGGGCGGCGGGGCGCAGCGCTATGTCATCGTCGGCTTACTCGCGGCGCTGCTGGGTGCCTGGCACCATTGGCGATCGGGCCTGGTGCTGGTCGTCACATCGCTCCTTAGCTTCATGACGTCAGAAGCGCTCAAAACCGCGTTCGCGCGCCAGCGCCCCGACATTGTGCCACACCTCGACGCGGTGCACAGCCTGTCTTTCCCCAGCGGCCATGCGACCAGCGCGGCGGTGGTCTATCTGCTGTTCGCAGCATTAGTGCCGACACAGCGGCGAGCGCTGTGGCTGTGCGGTGCGGCGATGATGACGCTGGCCACCGGCTGGTCGCGCGTTGCATTGGGCGTGCATTGGCCTAGTGATGTTATCGGCGGCTGGCTGTTGGGCGGCGCATTTGCGCTGATCGGCTATGCGGTGGCGCAATATTTCGAGGAGCGAGCATGGCAGGCGGATCAACCAGAGTAATCATCGCGGCGCTGATTGCCAATGTCGGCATCGCGGTGGCCAAATTCGTCGCGGCAGGCATCACCGGATCGTCGGCGATGCTGACCGAGGGGGTGCACAGCCTGGTCGACAGCACCAACCATGTTCTGCTGCTTTACGGCCAGAAGCGTTCGCACAGGCCCGCCGACACCATTCACCCGCTCGGCTATGGCCGCGAGCTGTATTTCTGGAGCTTCGTCGTCGCCATCTTGGTGTTCGCGCTCGGCGCTGGGGTGTCGATTTACGAGGGGATATTGCATATCCTTCACCCCGAACATGCGGGCGACCCCAAAATCGCCTATATCGTGCTTGGTATCGCCTTTGCGTTAGAGAGCTGGTCGACGTGGGAGGCGATGCGGGCGTTCAACATCAGCCGTGGCACGCGCGGCCTATGGGCGGCAATCCGCGCATCCAAGGACGCGCCGACGATCGTTGTGCTGCTGGAAAATGGCGGCGCGCTGGCCGGGTTGGTGATTGCGGCGGTTGGGATTGCGATCAGCCAATGGACGCATAATCCGGTGTGGGATGGCGCCGCGTCGGTCGCCATCGGCCTGCTGCTCGCCGCCGTCGCCATATTGCTGATTATCGAGGCCAAGGGGCTGTTGATCGGCGAGAGCGCCGACCCGGAGCTGATCGAGGCGCTGCGCCTGTCGGCAAGCACGCACGCGGGGGTGAGCGCGGTGCACGATGTGTTGACCGTCCACCACGCGCCGGAAAAGGTGGTGTCGGTGCTGAGCGTTGATTTTGATGACGGCATCAGCGCCGCCGATGTCGAGCGGGTTGTCCGCGACATAGAGGCCAAGGTCGCGGCCGATTTTCCGATTATCACACAAGTCTATGTCCGGCCGGTCAGCGGTTGAGGGAGAGAAAAATGACACGCAGGTTCAAATATGCACCGTCGCTGACGCTGTCGGCTATGGCCTTCGCATTGGCCACCCCCGCCAACGCCGAAACCGTCATCACCGCCGCGCGGATGATCGATGTTGTGACAGGACGCGTGATTGACCACCCCGCCATCTTTGTCGGCGATGATGGGCGGATAACCAGCATTGCCGATGCGCGCACCGTTCGCTGGGGCGCCAATGTCACACATATCGACATGGGAGAGCGCACGCTGATGCCCGGCCTCATCGACATGCACGTCCACCTCGATACGTTGGCCGAGGTCGGTGGCTATAACAGCCTGCAATATGGCGACCGTTTTTGGGCCTTTGTCGCAGGCCGCAATGGCCGCGCGATGCTCGACGCCGGGTTCACCACGGTCCGCAATGTCGGATCGGAAGATTATAACGATGTCGGCCTCGCCGAAGCAATCGAGGCGGGGCAGGCGATTGGTCCCAGGATCATCCCCGCCGCCAATGCGCTGGGTGCCACGGGGGGCCATTGCGACGAGACGTTTCTGCCGCTGTCGCTCCACACTCCGGCTCCGGCCGTGGGCGATGGTCCGCAGCAATTGCGCCAGCGGGTGCGCGAACAGCGTCGCGCGGGGGCGCAGGTGATCAAGGTATGCGCGACCGGCGGGGTATTCTCTCGTAATACTGAACCGGGGCAGCAGCAGTTAAGCGAGGAAGAATTGCGCGCGATTGCCGAAGAAGCGCATATGTGGGGGATGCAGGTGGCCGCCCACGCGCACGGGGCCGATGGCATTCGCGCGGCGATCCGCGCCGGTATCGACACCATCGAACATGCCAGCCTAGTTGATGCCGAAGGGATCCACATGGCAGCCGTTCGGGCAAGGCCAGTCTGGTTCGCGATGGATATTTTTAACACCGATTATACCCAGGCCGAAGGAGCGCGGAACGGGGTGATGGAGGATAATTTACGCAAAGACCGCGAGATTGCGCAAATCCAGCGCGACAATTTTCGTGCTGCGGTGCGCGCGGGTGTGCGGATGATTTTTGGCTCGGATGCGGGCATTATGCCGCACGGTACGGCGGGCGGGCAATTTCGCTACATGGTGGACTATGGCATGACGCCGATGCAGGCAATACAGTCCGCTACCCGTAACGCGGCGCAGGCGCTTGGCCGCCAAGTTGATGTCGGGGCGATTGCGGTTGGCCGCTATGCCGATATTATCGCGGTTGATGGCGACCCGATTGCCAACATCCGCGAGCTGGAAAGCGTTGATGCGGTGATCAAGGGCGGGGTGCTGATCCCGCGCGATCAGTGAGCGGTATTAGATTCTGTTCCGATCGAATCGAAGCAGAATCCATTTCTTTTATTTTGCCGTGATTTCCAAGCCGCTTGATGTTCCATCACACTCGAAATCACTCTATCCCCGCAACCGCTCAATTGCCTGTGCCAGCGCGACGTAGATTTTGCCGATGTCGCTCGATAGCAGGGTGACCGACAATTGCTGGCCATCGCGCGTGTTCATGATGCCGCGCAACATCGCCTCAAAATCATGGATATAGCGGTTTACAAGCGTCCGGAAATCTTCCTCTTCCTCATAGCGGCGCAGCAGTGCTTTTGCTTCAGCAGCCGTCAAAAGTCGCAATGTGCGACGCGCAAAAATGCTCCGATCCCCCTTGAGATAGGCTTCCCATGCCTGATCTGCGACGTCACTATCCAACACTCGCGCCAGGTCAACCGCGCTAGACTGTAACGCCTCTGTTAACAGTGCGACCTGTCTGGACAAGATATTGCCTTGCCCTTCCTCGATCGACTTATCGACCTCGTTGGCCCGCGATTCCAAGGCGGCACTGCTATCGGCGATGGTGATGAGCTGACGCATCAGGCGTTCCGATGCCGCGCTGGCTGCTTTAACGGCATTGCCAGAGGCGTTGGCAATCGTCGCCAGTCTTTCGTTAACCGAGTCCCCGGTTGCTTTGTCGAGCGCATCGGCGAGGGCACTCTCAAACCGTCCAGCCGACGATTCGACAATGTTGCGGGCATGGGCATCGACATGGGACAGCGACTCTTTGAGGGCATCCGCGTCGGTATTCGCGATTTCCCGCATCCGCACCGCGAGCGATTCGAGCGTGGTTTGCAAATTGCTGATGCTGTTGGTTTGGGCACCAATGACCCCGGCCATACGGGCTTCGATAACTTCTAGGCCAACCGATTGCGCCTCGATAGATTGTTCGGAGCTGCGCAGCCGGGTGAGGAGAACGGCGCTGTCTGTGGCGCTGACGCCGATTAAATCCGGCAGCGCTTCCACGCTTTCCTGGCTTTGTTTGACCATGCTACTGAGCCGCTCAATCGCTTCGGGCAGGGCGAGGGTGATTTCACGTTGTGCCGCCTGGAGCATGGTCACAACTTCGGCCGCACGGCGCGCCAATTGCTCGCTATGCTCGGTTGCCCCGGCGCTATTGTCTCCGAGTGCGTCAAGCGACTGGCTGAGCGAAAGCACGCTGGCCTGCGTCGCGCCTATGTGCTGCCCAGCTATGGATTCTATTGCTGCAGCACGGGCGGCAATATCGGCAACCAATGTGTCAAAGCGCGCATCAAACGCATCAACATCATGCGAAGAGTTGGCCAGTGCAGCAACAAGGCTGGCCGCTTTTTCGGCATTGCCAATCAGAGCGGTATCCATCGCCGCAATATGCTCCTGTGTTGCGCTCGCGCTATTGGCTCGTGCGATGGCCAGTCGCTCCTCGCTTGTCGTGCAATTTTGCTCCATGGCAGCGGTGAGATCTGCCACCAGCGAAAGCGCGGCTTCGCGCTGTGCATCCAGCTTGTTGTTAAGCTTGTCAGTAATATCCATCGCATTTGCGCCAAGCGCGCTTGTCTCGCTGGTCATACAGGCCATGCTCTCGGCCAATTGCGCGCTGAGTGCGGTGAGCGAGGATTGCGCTTCGCTGCTCTCGTGGCGAACCGCAGCGATCTGCGCCTCTAGCTGCCCGCCATATTGATAGGCCGTCTGCCCAGATTCGCGCATGGCCTCGGCTGCGCGCTGCGACACCTCGTCAATTTTGGGTAGCGCGATCAATAATGCGTCCATCGCGCGTTGCGTCGCTTCATTTTTTTCGTTGATAGCGGCGGATAAGCTCACCGCTTTTTCCATCCTAAGGTCAAGTGCATCGCTGACTGTGCTGAGCTGCTGGCCTGCTTGTAAGGCGGTGTCTGCGAGGGTGAGGGCGCGTTGGTTCAGCGTGTTTTGTGCAGTTTGCCAATGCTGATCGATAGTTGACAGGCGCTCGGCCAGCTGTTGATGCTCGGTGCGCATCTGGGCCATGGCACTTAAATGGCGATTGACCGAGCGGCCAGTTGCGCGCTCAAAAAGCAATACGGCAATCAGAATGAGCGCAATCGGGGTAGAAATCATGGCGGCAATCGAGGGCCACTGCGTCATGGGCACAAGCTCGGCAAAGCCCGCGCTTTGCGACCAGCATACGAAGCCTGCCCACAGCAGCCCGGCTATTGTCAGCAATGTCGGGGTAATCCACCCGCGATGCGGCCGTTCGGGGGCAGGGTCATCGAGCGTCAGCCACAAAGTGTCATTCCCAAGCTCAGGGTCGCTTTCCGCCCCTGCCTCGGTTTCAGGCTCGACCGTGATTTCCGGAGCCGATGGCGCGGCGTGTTCACGCGGGCTCTGGGTCGTTTCCTCCAAAGGCTGCTCAGTAACCGGAATATCCTTCACGGTTATTTCAATATCTTCTGTTGGCCAGATGCCAACAATTTTGCGCCCCTTGGTCATAATATGGTCCCGTCCGCGTCCCTTTTTATCGCCGCAGCATATCATGCTTATCCTTTTTGCAAATGAAATTGTTTCCACAGCATTTCAGGGCAATTCAATCACCGTTCAGCCGATTTTATCTATATGACGGGCTTGGCGCGCCGGCAAAGGGTGGCGCTTTCGAAATGGCGGTATTAAAGTGACCGCTGATGGTAACGTGGTCAGAGGTCATCTGGCTTGGCAGGAGAAAATATTGTGGCAAAAATTGTGGCTAAATTTGTTGGCGCGTTAACCCTTTCTACGGCTCTTTCGGGGGCTTGCACAGTTGCTCTCGCAGGGCTGGGCAGCTCGGTGAGCGTTGCCCAAGGCGTCCGCAACAGCAGCGAAGCCCCGCCATCCGAAGAAGGACAAAGGCGTGGTCGGCGCAATCGCGATGCCACCCCTGCGCCTACCGCCAATCCCGCTGTCAGTCGCGCTTTTGGTGCCGCATATCCGCCCCTCAACACAGCAGTTACGGCCCAGGATTGGCCGACGGCTGAGACCGCGCTTACGGCATTGAAGGCGGCGGCAGTCGCGCCATACGAGCTATATCTTGCCAGCCAGATGGAGTTTCGTATCGCGTCTGGCATGCATGATAATGCGCGCCAAATGCTTGCGCTTGACGCTATGATCGCCTCGAACGGGGCGCCAGCTTTGGATGCTACGCGGATATTGGTTGCGGGCGGACAGCTGGCCTATAATGCCGAGCAATATGCCAAAGCGGCTGACCTTTTGCAGCGGGCGCTGGCTGCGGGTTCAACAACCGAAGATTTGCCGATGCTGCGATTGGACAGTCTGCTGCGCTCCAATCAAGTGGATCCTGCTCTCGCCTATTTTAATGAGATGGCCACCGCAGGCACAGCAACAGACCGCATGTATGGAATTGTCGCGCGCTCGTTGCAACAAGCCAATCGCAATCAAGAACTGTCGGCCCTGTTGATTCGCCGCGTCAGCTTGTTCCCGACCCATCTCAATTTCCGCTCATCTGTGCAGTCATACCTGCTAACAGTCCCTAATGATCGTGGGCAATCCATTGATTTAATGCGACTTTTATATCGCGCTGGTGCAATTAATAACCGTAGCTTCTATCTCGAATATGTCGGCAACCTTGTTGAAGAAGGGCTGCCGGCCGAGGCTATGGCGATGATTGCAGCAGGCCGTGCGGCCAACCTCATCCCAGCGGGCGATACCAGCTTCAGGGAGATTGAAACCAGCCAGCGCGATAAATTAACCGATGATCGCGCATCCTTGCCGGGCACCGAGCGACGCGCCGCAACCGCCGCCGATGGTCGCCTTGCGCGGCTCGCGGGCGATGCTTATCTGGGCTATGAAAATTACGTCAAAGCCGAGGAAATGTACCAGTTGGCGTTGACAAAATCGCCAGCCGATAGCGACCTTATTAATACAAGGCTCGGGATTACGCGTTTTTCCGCTGGTAATTTTAGCGGCGCGCAGCAAGCTTTTGCTCTGGTAACGGGCGCACGGGCACCGGTCGCGCGGATATGGGAAGGTCTGGTTCGTGAACGATTGAACCCAGCGCCCGCCCTGGCAGCCCCCGCAGCGGCACCAGTCGCGCCGGTTCCGCCGACGGGCAGTTAAATCCTGACTCTAACCAATAGCAATGGGCACCCCGAATAAATGCTTTGACCGCCTGATGGTGAGCGATGTTTTTACGCTGCTGACGTTGGGAGCGGATGTTAATTGCGAGGTGAGGAAACGTTGAAAGCTTTGCAGGTCGCAAGCCACAATTTTTAATATAAAATCGATTTCGCCATTAAGCATGTAGCATTCGCGAACTTCGGGCAATTCGGCAACATGCTTTTCGAACGCTTCGAGGTCTGCTTCGGCCTGACTCCGCAGGCTGACCATCGCGAATACGGTAATGCCGAATCCCAATTGCGCCGGATCCAGATCGGCATGATAGGAGCATATAGCGCCATTTTCTTCTAATGATCGGACCCTGCGCAAACAGGGCGGGGCGGTTAACCCCACGCGTTCGGCCAATTCAACATTGGTCATCCGGCCGTCATCCTGCAATTCACGCAAGATTTGAATGTCGATAGAGTCGAACTTTTCTAGGGACATGGAAACTTCCAATTAGCTTTGCCTGGCTAAATCATAATTATATTTCCGCACAATGCAATTGTCCCACAATGCGACGCCACTATTCTCCTATCTATCGCAAACCAATTATTCACGATATTTGCTTGCCAAAGCGATTGAGGATGTCCCTGTGCGGTTTGACGATAGGCTAGAGACTATTTTGCGGATTGATCCGGCCTATGAATCTGGTCGAATCACGATTTGGCGACAGTTGATCGACATGTTGTCGCAATCTGGTGCGCAGATGAGCGAGGCGGCGACCAGCCGCTGCTTCAAGGCTTTGTCCTATCTGCGCGACGAAGTGCCGCTTGCTGTGCGGATTGCATCCATTTCGTCTATTGCCAATCGCACCAGTTTTCCGCCGCTTATTGCCTTTCTGGCGCACGACAATCCGAGGGTTGCCATTGCAGCTATTGATAATGCTGTCCTAGCCGATAGCGGCTGGTTGGCGATTCTTCCGATCATTGGCCCTGTCGGGCGCAGTCGGCTGCGGCAAAAAAGGGACCTGCCGATGGCGGTTCATCGCGCGTTGCAAAGTTTTGGCGCGAGCGATTTTTCCCTGCCGACGCCCGATATTGCGATGACACCGACCCAAAGCGAATCGCATGAGGGCAAAGGGTCGAGCGAGATTGCCGATCTTGTTCGGCGCATCGATAGCTACCGCCAAAATACGCTTGCACCAAGGCCCGTCCCCAGAATTGGCGTTCGCTGCGATTCCGAAGGCCGCATCAGGGCTGTCCAAGGGGCTAACCGGACTCGGTTTGTCGGTATTTCGCTGTTGGAGCCCGCGCGAGCAACCGAGCCGGGTTGCGATGCCGGCGTTGCACGTGCATTTGGCAAGCGCGCCCCCATACGGAATGGCCGCCTTTTTATCTGTGAAGTGGGCGAGGATGGCGGATATTGGGCGCTCAATATGGACCCTGAATTTGACGGTCAATCCGGCAGATTTACAGGCTATAGCGGCGACATTCGGCGATTTGAACAAGGAGAGGCAATCAACGAGGCCGATGAGGTGCCCACCATCGATAACACCGTCGCTTTGGCTGATTCCATGCGACAATTGGTGCATGAGCTCCGCTCGCCCCTCAATGCCATCAGCGGGTTTGCACAGCTCATTCATGGCCAATATTTTGGACCGGTCGGGCTTAGTTATCGTGAGCTTGCTAATCAAATTATCCTGGATTCAACGCGGCTGACGGTTGCGCTCGAAGAGATTGATTTGGCCGCTCGGCTCGACGCGGGCCAGATGACGGCTGATGAATCCGAGGGTAATGTACACACGGCCCTCGCAGCATTGGATTTGCCGTTTGAGGTGATTGAAGCCCCTGAAATTGCTGTAATAGCCTCAGTTTCAGAACGGGATATCACCCAAATCGCCGAACGCTTATGCGCCGCAATCAGGCAATTGGAATCTGGTGATTGCGTGGCCAATGCCAAGCTGTCGCGCGATACCAAATCGGGTATGGCTGCGATTGTCATTACAACAGAGCAGGATTATTCCGCCGCATTGCTCGGCGATGCGGAACAGAAAGGCGCTACACTATATGGTCAGGGAGAGGCCAATCTCCTTGGGCCAGCTTTCACCCTTCGGCTGGTCGATCAAATGGCCCAAATCCATGGCGGCAACTTGAAAATCGCGGCCAATCAATTCATTCTCAACCTTCCGCTGTTACATGGGGTGACGAATCGGTTCGGCGCTTCGCGTTGAGGAGGGCGGTTGCATTGGGGGTAATATTCCCCGATGTGACGATGATAATGGGGCAAAATGACTGATATTATTCCTTTTGATGCCGCGTTTGGGACGCGGTTTTCTGTGTCCATTGATACAGAAGAGGAATTTGACTGGTCAGGCAATTTATCTCGCGATGGCCATGGCGTTGCCACTGCGGCAGCCCTGGCCAGCGGGCAGCATTATTTCGAACAAGCCCATGTGGTTCCTGCCTATTATGTTGATCGCCCGATCATAGACAGCGACGTTGCCATTAAGGCGTTGGGGCCAGCCTTAGCCGGGGGCGCGGCTGAAATTGGCGTCCATTTACATCCCTGGGTATCGCCCCCTTTCATCGAAACTATCAATCGGCACAATAGTTATGCTGGCAATCTGGATCGCGGCATTGAGCGCGAAAAAATATATTTGATGCAAGAGCGGATCGTCGAACGATTGGGCGTCAAGCCGATTGCCTATCGCGCAGGCCGATATGGCATAGGGCCTAACAGCTATGATATTTTGACAGAGTTGGGGTTTCGCATCGACAGTTCGTATCGGCCGCTGTTTGACTATCGGCATGATGGCGGGCCTGATTTTCGCCGATCATCCCCCCACCCGCACTGGACATCGCCGTCCAGATCCTTGATCGAATTACCGCTTTCATCGCATTTTCTGGGCTGGGGAGGGCGGCTTAAACCCATCCTGTTTAACCGTGTGCGCGGCCGGGCGTTATTGAGTGGTATCGCGGCGCGAACCGGGGTTGTGGAGCGCGTGCCGCTCACCCCAGAGGGAACGCCGCCCGATCGCGCCTGTGCCATGATAGACCATGGATTGGAGCAGGGGGTGCGACTATTTTCGATGTCCTTCCACTCGCCATCGCTCGCGCCTGGATATACGCCCTATGTCAGAGATACTTCGGAATTAGCGTCATTTTACCGTTGGTTTGACACAATATTCGCCCATTGCGTGCGCCGCGGAATCGCCAATGCTTCGCTGGCCCAAATTGTTGAAGCGGCTGATGCTGTGCGATAAATATAAGCTCTGCTTGCCAGCCGCATAGATGCTCCGCTATCGCACGTGGTGCAACGGGTGTGGGCCTGTAGCTCAGTTGGTTAGAGCTGGCCGCTCATAACGGCTAGGTCGGGGGTTCGAGTCCCTCCGGGCCCACCATTTCATCCCTGTAGGGGGCTCTATGGCTGCTTCACCACGCTCATGGCTTTTTGTGCCCGGTGACAATGACAAAAAGCTTGGCAAAATAGCAAATTGCGGCGCTGATGCTGTAATCATCGATTTGGAAGACAGCGTCACTGCGGCAAATAAAGAGGCCGCACGAGACAAGGCCGTCGAATATATCGCAAAGCAAAAGGGCGCTGCATCGCCGCAATATTGGGTGCGAATCAACCCATTGGATAGCGCATTGGCGCTCGATGATATCGCTGCCGTCGCGCCTGCTGGTCCAGCGGGCATCGTTTTGCCAAAAGCCGAAGGGCCGGCGGATGTTGAGCGTTTGTCAGAGCTGATCGACCAGGCAGGCGCGTTGGCAAGCACTATCCGCATCCATGCGATCGTCACAGAGACCGCGCGAGCTGTGTTCAAACTGGCGCAATTTTCGGATTATCGACCAAAGCGCCTCTGCGCGATCAGCTGGGGCGCGGAAGACCTGGCCAGTGCGATCGGGGCCAGCGCCAATCGCGACCGCGACGGGAATTTCCTCGATGTTTTTCAGCATGTCCGCATCCAGGCATTGCTGGCCGCCCATGCGACGGGGGTACAGGCGGTCGAGACGCTCCATGCCGATTATCGCGACGACACGGGTCTTCGCCTGTCTTGCCAGCAATCACGGATTGTCGGCTTTACCGGGCGGCTGGCAATCCACCCCGCACAAGTGCCGATTATCAACGCGGCCTATATGCCTTCTGCTGAGGAAATGGCGTGGGCACAGCGGATCATAGCGGCCTTTGACGCGGCAACAGGCGCTGGCACGGTCGGCATAGACGGCATGATGATCGATCGCCCGCATTATCTTCAGGCACAGGCAATTTTGGCGCGATGGAAAGAATATAACAATAGAGCCGACTCGTTTTGATGGAATCAGACGGCTCTATTTTCTTTACTTGCCGTGATTTCCGAGCCGTTAGATGGCCCATCTCACTCGAAATCACTAATAGCCATTGCCAGCGAGCGCATCCTGTCCTAGAGGCTCGCCCCGTCGGGGAGTGGCGCAGCCTGGTAGCGCATCTGTTTTGGGAACAGAGGGTCGCAGGTTCGAATCCTGTCTCCCCGACCAT
>JBEBJX010000056.1:0-13723 GCA_040079655.1 Sphingopyxis sp.
GCGGCATTGCCCCAGCGCCTGCGCATGGCTCATCGCGCGCGCGGGCGGGGCTAAATCGCGGCTCATCAAACCATAGGTGATACGCAAAAAATGCTCGCCGACGATATGCAACCCCGATTCGGGCAGCAGGAAATGGATGTCGGCCACCCGGCCGTGGAGCGAATTTTCAATCGGAATCATCGCGCGCGCCGCCGCACCGCTTGCTACCGCGTCTATCGCATCCTCAAAGCTGTAGCAGGGCAGCGGCAGTGCATCACCGTCATACTCGCGCACCGCAATGTCGCTGTTTGCCCCCGGCGCGCCCTGAAACGCCATTGTGCGCGCAGGGTCAGTTGCAGCCGCATTGACCATAGTATCGACAAGGCGCTGGGCCGAGGGGGAATAGCTGTCCATTGCGCCGCGCGAGTAAAGCAGCAACACCGCTTGCGCAAGCGCCGCGCCGCTATTAAAGGGAGCCGCATGGCAGGGGGGACCGCGTAGCCTGCGCTGGTCCGCAACAGATATAGGTGCACGAAAGCTATGGATGATCGCAACAACATCGTGCTGGGTTGGGCGTTGGGCGCAGGGATTGTCGCACTGGGACTGACAAGCCTGATGAGCAAATATTTTCATGGTGAAACGCCTGAACGCCCCGGCTATGCCATTGCAGGCGGGGCGAATGGTGCCGCCGCTGTTGCCGAGGTTCCGATCGAGGCGCTGCTCGCCACCGCCGATGTCGCCAAGGGCGAGGCCGTGTTCCAGAAATGCGCCGCATGCCACACCGCCAACGCTGGCGGCGCAGCAGGCATCGGCCCCAATTTGCACGGCATAGTCGGCCGCGGGATTGCGTCGGGCAGTTTTGCCTATTCCGACGCGCTCAAATCGCATGGCGGATCGTGGGACTGGGCCAACCTCAATGCCTGGCTGACCAGCCCGCGCCGTTTTACCGATGCCGCCAACAAAATGTCATTTGCCGGATTATCCAGCGCAGAGGATCGCGCCAATTTGATGGCCTATCTCAACGCCCAAGGCTCTAACTTGCCCATGCCAGCTGCGCCGGCTCCTGTTGCTGCGGCGGCGGATGCTGCTGCGGATGCTGCACCGGCCGAGGGTGAAGCCGCAGTAGCAACCCCAGCGCATTAGCTAGAGCATTATCAGCGCGCCGTTCGTGCTGAGCGAAGTCGAAGCACTGTATTTTGGGCCCAGACCCTAGTTGAACGTATAGCAGGACAGCCCTTCGACAAGCTCAGGGCGAGCGGGTTATCATACCCGCCTGCACTATGTTCAGGCCGGAGTTTGGGCCGCGAGCGCGCCTAATGCATCGCCCTCCCAGAAATCAGCGATATGCGCCCACGCCTCATCGGCGGTTTCGACAAAATGGAACAGCTCAAGGTCGCGGCGGCTGATGACCCCTTCATCGGCGAGCGCGTCAAAATCGACGACACGGTTCCAAAACTCGCGCCCGAACAACACAATCGGCATCGCCTTCATCTTGCCGGTCTGGATCAACGTCAGCAGTTCGAACATCTCGTCAAACGTCCCAAAGCCGCCGGGGAACACCGCAACCGCACGCGCGCGCAGCAGGAAATGCATCTTCCTCAGCGCGAAATAGTGGAACTGAAAACTGAGCGAGGGCGTCACATAAAGGTTAGGGGCCTGTTCGTGCGGCAGGACGATGTTGAGGCCGATCGATTCGGCGCCGCTTTCATGCGCACCGCGATTCGCCGCTTCCATGATCGACGGGCCACCGCCAGATGTGACGACAAAGTGCCGCCGCCCCTCACTGTCGCGCGGTACCGCGCTCGCCCGCGCCGCAAGCTGCATCGATTCGTCATAATAGGGGGCCTTGGCGCATAGGCGCTCAGCAACACGCTGTTCCTCCGGCGTTTTGGCGGCGGCCATAAGGGCCGCACAATGTTCGGGCGCGGGGATCCGGGCCGAGCCATAGATGACGAGTGTCGAGCCGATCTGCGCCTCGTCGAGCAGCATTTCTGGTTTGAGCAATTCGAGCTGGAAGCGCACCGGGCGCAATTCTTCGCGCAACAGAAATTCGGTGTCCTGAAACGCCAGTCGATAGGACGGGCTGTCGGTTTGCGGGGTGGAGAGGTTTTGCGTGGCAAAACGGGCGTCGTCGCGCGCGTGGTGAAAACGCGAGCCATTGGGTTTTGTATCGGTCATTGGATTCTCGCTAGCCTGAATAGCGGGCTGTGTGAAGCCTTGGCTCAACGGCAAAAATTTTGTTGCGCCATATCGAGGTGAAAATGGTTGGCGTGTGCCGCGTTATAATCGGGGCTGAGCACGGTGCCAAAGCGGCGACAGGCGCTATCTCGGATGAGCCGCAGGAATCGCTGCTCATCCGGTTCGCCGCGCCAACCACCCAGCACAGTGATTCGGCGGCCATCGCTAAGCACAAAGGCCGAAACATCGACCGCATTGGCAAAGGCATGTTGAGACAATCGGCCAGACTGTCCGCCATAAATATTCCGGCAGCTATAGGTGCCAAATGTTTCGACGCGGGCAATATCCTGACCATAGACTTGGCGCGCCGCTGGCTTGACCGCATAACGCACCCAGGCCGCAAAATGGCTGCCTAGCGAACAGGTGACCGCACCGACATTGGTAGTCGGTGTGCCAATATCATTGAGCCGCACAGCGCCATTGGCATGGCATCCACCGCCATAATCCTGATCGGGCAGCGGGGTGAAGCGCACCCCGGCGCGGTCTAGCTCCACAAAGCAAGCGCGGGTGGTCTCACTCGGGGGACGAAGCGACGCGCGGCCCGCTGTGGGGCGCGATGACGCGGCGGGCGTATCACCGCGATGATCGGGCGATCCGACGCACGCACTCAGCAGCAACGCAGCGGCAGATACAACAGCGACAGGGGCAATGCGGGCAAAATTTCGGGCCATAGCCTGACCAATAGCGATGATATGTAAACCACCCATTAACTACGAATGCCTCGAATTATAACCCTCATAAAACCCAAGGCAGCTTGACTAACCTGTCACCATGCACCAAGGCCGCGCTGGGCCACGCGGTCCCAACGCCGCGCGTGCTCTCTGTAAGGAGAGACTTATGACGATTACCAAGCCACAGGCGCGTCCGGAACGCCCATATTTTTCTTCCGGTCCCTGCGCCAAGCCTCCGGGCTGGTCCCCCAAAAAATTAGCCACAACGTCGCTCGGCCGCTCGCACCGCGCCAAAATCGGCAAATCGCGGCTGTCCTATTGCATTGATTTGATGCGCGAGATGCTGCGCCTGCCCGATACGCATCGCATCGGCATTGTCCCCGGGTCTGACACGGGTGCCTTTGAAATGGCGATGTGGACCATGCTGGGTGCGCGCCCTGTGACCGCATTGGCATGGGAAAGCTTTGGCGAAGGCTGGGTGACCGACACCGCCAAACAGCTCAAGCTCGACCCCATAGTCCTGCGCGCCGACTATGGCGAACTGCCCGATTTGAACGCAGTCGATTGGAGCCACGATGTGCTGTTCACCTGGAACGGCACGACATCTGGCGCGCGCGTTCCCGATGGTGACTGGATCGCCGGAGATCGCGAAGGCCTTTCGTTTGCCGACGCGACCAGCGCGGTGTTCGCCTGTGACCTGCCGTGGGACAAGATCGACGTCGCGACATTCAGCTGGCAAAAGGTGCTGGGCGGCGAAGGCGGGCACGGCGTCCTCATTTTGGGCCCCCGCGCGGTCGAACGGCTGGAAAGCTACACCCCCGCATGGCCTCTGCCCAAGGTCTTTCGCCTGACGAGCAAGGGCAAATTGTCCGAGGGCGTGTTCAAGGGCGAAACGATCAACACGCCATCGATGTTGGCGGTCGAGGATGCAATTTTTGCGCTCGAATGGGCGCGCTCGCTTGGCGGTCTGGATGCGCTGATCGCACGCTCAAATGCCAATGCCGCCGCGCTGGGTGTGATTATCGAGGGGCGCAATTGGCTGGGGCACCTGGTGGCTGACCCGGCGCACCGTTCTACCACCAGCGTCTGCCTGACCGTCGCTGGCGCGGATGAGGCGTTCATCAAGGCATTCGCCGCTCTGCTTGAGGCGGAAGGCGCGGCCTATGACATTGCCGGATACCGCGACGCCCCGCCGGGCCTGCGCATCTGGTGCGGCGCCACCGTCGATACAGCGGACATCATCGCGCTCGGACCTTGGCTCGATTGGGCCTGGGCCTCGCTTAAATAGGGACAGTCCCTAATTAAATAATCGTGAACTTAAATAGGGAACTTAAATAGGGACTGTCCCTATTTAAACTGCTTCCGGAGATAAATATGACTAAAGCACGCGTGCTCATATCCGACCAGATGGACCCCAATGCCGAGGCGATTTTTCGCGACCGCGGCTGTGACGTCGATGTCATCACCGGCCAGACGCCCGAAGAACTCGCGGCGATCATTGGCCAATATGACGGCTTGGCCATCCGTTCATCGACCAAGGTGACGAAAGATATCCTTGATGCTGCCACCAACCTCAAGGTGATTGGCCGTGCCGGTATCGGCGTTGACAATGTCGATATTCCAGCGGCGTCGGCCAAGGGCGTGGTGGTGATGAACACCCCTTTTGGCAACAGCATCACCACGGCCGAGCATGCCATCGCGCTGATGTTTGCGCTCGCGCGCCAATTGCCCGAAGCCAACGCCCAGACACAAGCCGGACTGTGGCCGAAAAACGACTTTATGGGGGTCGAGCTGACGGCCAAGACACTGGGGTTGATCGGCGCAGGCAATATCGGCAGCATCGTCGCCTCGCGCGCGCTGGGCCTCAAGATGAAAGTCATCGCCTATGATCCCTTCCTGACCCCGGAACGCGCTATCGAAATGGGAGTCGAAAAAGTCGACATTGATGCCTTGCTGGCCCGTGCCGATTTCATCACACTGCACACCCCGCTGACCGATCAAACGCGTGGCATATTGAACCGCGAAAACCTTGCCAAAACCAAGAAGGGCGTGCGGATCATCAATTGCGCACGCGGCGGGTTGATCGATGAGGCGGCGCTGAAGGACGCGCTCGACAGCGGCCAGGTTGCGGGCGCGGCGCTTGATGTGTTTGCCACAGAACCGGCCAAGGAATCGCCATTGTTTGGCACGCCGAACTTCATCTGCACCCCCCATCTGGGCGCATCAACCAACGAGGCGCAGGTTAATGTCGCGCTTCAAGTAGCCGAGCAAATGGCTGATTATCTGGTCAATGGCGGTATAACCAACGCGCTCAACATGCCGTCATTGAGCGCCGAAGAAGCGCCCAAACTCAAACCCTATATGGCACTTGCCGAACGATTGGGTTCGTTGGTAGGGCAGTTGGCGCATGATAATTTGACCCAGATTTCTATCGAGGTTGAAGGCGCGGCGGCGGCGCTTAATATCAAACCAATGACCGGCGCGGTTCTCGCGGGGCTGATGCGGCGCTATTCGGACACCGTCAACATGGTCAATGCACCCTATCTCGCGAAGGAACGCGGGCTCGATGTCCGCGAAGTCCGGCACGACCGCGAGGGCGACTACCACACATTGCTGCGCGTCACCGTCAACACAGCTGGCGGGCAGCGTTCGGTATCCGGCACATTGTTCGGCAATGCGTCCCCGCGCCTGGTCGAGCTGTTCGGTGTCAAGGTCGAGGCGGATCTGGTGGGCGACATGCTCTATATCGTCAACGAGGATGCGCCGGGCTTCATCGGGCGGCTTGGCTCGACGCTGGGCGAGGCGGGTGTCAATATCGGCACCTTCCACCTGGGCCGCGAGGTCGCGGGTGGAGTCGCGGTGCTGCTGCTCTCGGTCGATACGCCGGTGCTGCCCCCCGTGCTCGATAGCATCCGTGCGCTGCCCGGTGTCAAACGGGCGATGGCGCTCAAGTTTTGATGTGCTAAAGCCGCCATTATGACATCCGTATTGCTCCCCACCGGTTTTCGAGATCGCTTGCCACCAGAGGCCGACGCATCGGCGCGGCTGGTGCGGTGTATCCTCGATACATTGGCGGCGCATGGTTATGAGCGGGTGCAGGCACCACTGGCGGAATATGAGGCAAGCCTGACAGCGGCACTGGGAACATCGAGCCGCGATCTGCTACGCTTTGTCGATCCGGTGTCGGGCGAGACGATGGCGGTGCGCAGCGACATCACCGGACAAATTGGCCGCATCGCGCGCGCGCAGATGGCACACCACCCGCGCCCGCTGCGCCTGTCCTATGGCGGTCCGGTGGTCAAGTTGCGCAGCACGCAATTACGACCCGAGCGCGAGATGATGCAGGTCGGTGCAGAGCTGATTGGGCTGGATAGCATCGCGGCAGCAAGCGAGATCATCGCCGTGGCAATAGCGGCGTTAAGGGCGGCGGGCGTCGCCGCGATCACCATCGATCTCACCATGCCCGACCTCATCGGCACGCTGGCCCCCACAGGCGATCTAGACGCAATCAAAGCCGCGCTCGATGCCAAGGATGTCGCCGCAGTTCCCGATGCGCTGGCACCGCTGATTGCCGCAGCAGGCCCTGCCAACGCGGCCATCGCGCGGTTGAAAGCATTTGATACACTCGGGGCGCTGGCCAGCCGCATCGTGGCATTTGAGGCGATCATCGCCGCGCTCCCCGTTGACATCACGGTCACACTCGACCCCACCGAACGCCACGGCTTTGAATATCAGACATGGCTGGGCTTTTCGCTGTTTTCCGCCGCCACATCGGGCGAGATAGGCCGCGGCGGCAGCTATCGTATCGGCGATGAACCGGCGGTTGGCTTTTCGGCCTATATCGACCCGCTGATCGACGCGGGCCTCGCGCTTGCCGAACGGCGGCGGCTGTTCCTTCCACTGGGGCATGACGCAGCCATCGCCGCACAGCTGCGCGAAGCTGGCTGGGTCACCGTCGCGGCGCTGACACCAGACGACAACGCCGAGGCACAGATTTGCACCCACATTTTACGGGGCGCCGCCCCCACCCTCATCACGAAAGATTGAGCATATGGGCAATGTAGCAGTCATCGGCGCGCAATGGGGCGATGAGGGCAAGGGCAAGATCGTCGATTGGCTCGCTGCCCAAGCCGACGCGGTGGTGCGCTTTCAGGGCGGTCATAATGCCGGGCACACTTTGGTCGTTGGCGATCAGGTGTATAAGCTCTCGCTGCTCCCGTCGGGCATTGTCACCGGCACATTGTCGATCATCGGCAATGGCGTGGTGCTCGACCCATGGGCGCTGCGCGATGAGGTCGCCAGACTGCGCCAGCAGGGGGTGTTGATTACCGCCGACAATTTTGCGATTGCCGATAATTGCGCGCTCATCTTGCCGTTCCACCGCGACCTTGATGCCTTACGCGAAACAGCGGCGGGCAGCGGCAAAATCGGCACCACCGGACGCGGCATCGGCCCAGCCTATGAGGATAAGGTCGGACGCCGCGCAATCCGCGTATGCGACCTCGCGCACCTCGACAAGCTCGACCCCCAGCTTGACCGTCTATGTGCGCATCACGACGCGCTGCGCCACGGCTTTGGCGAGCCGCCGATCGACCGTGCGCGGCTTGTCGCTGACCTCGCCGAAATCGCCGATTTCGTGCTCGACTATGCGCAACCGGTGTGGAAACGCCTCAAAAAAGTGCGCAAGGCCGGCGCAAAGATACTGTTCGAGGGCGCGCAGGGCGTGCTGCTCGACATCGACCATGGCACCTATCCGTTCGTCACCAGCAGCAACACCGTCAGCGGCACGGCGGCGAGCGGGTCGGGCCTTGGCCCTGGCGCGATCGGTTTCGTGCTCGGCATCGCCAAAGCCTATACCACCCGCGTTGGCAGCGGGCCGTTTCCGACCGAGCTGGACGACGAGATAGGCCAAGCATTGGGGGAGCGCGGGCACGAGTTTGGCACCGTTACCGGGCGCAAACGGCGGTGCGGTTGGTTCGACGCGGTGCTGGTGCGCCAAGCGTGCGCGGTCGCGGGCATCACCGGCATCGCGCTAACCAAGGTTGACGTGCTCGACGGGTTCGAGACGATCCGCATCTGCACCGGATATCGATTGAACGGCAAAATCCTCGATTATTTCCCGGCCCATGCGGCGGACCAGGCGGCGGTCGAGCCGATTTACGAGGACATGCCCGGTTGGCAGGAAACCACGGCAGGCGCGCGCAGCTATGCCGACCTGCCCGCCCAGGCGATCAAATATATCAGCCGCGTTCAGGAGCTGATCGAAACGCCGATCACGCTGATTTCCACCAGCCCACAGCGCGAAGACACCATCCTGATCCGCGATCCGTTTGGGGATTAGGGGGGGGAGCGTGTAGCCCGCCCCCTACCCCACCTGCCCGCCAATTTGTCCGGGGGGCGTGTGGACCCCCATCGAGCTGAGGTAGCGTTTCACATTGCGCGCGGCCTGGCGCAGCCGCTGTTCATTTTCGACCAGCGCGATGCGCACAAAGCCCTCGCCTTCCTCGCCATAGCCGACCCCGGCCGCCACCGCGACCCCGGCGTGGGTGAGCAGTTGCTTGGAAAACTCTAGGCTGCCCAGATGCGCTAGCGCCGGGGGCATCGGTGCCCAGGCGAACATGCTGGCGCGCGGCGGCGGAATGTCCCATCCGGCGCGGCCAAAGCTCTCGACCAACACATCGCGGCGCTTGTGATAGAGCAGGCGGTTTTGTTCAACAATGTCCTGCGGCCCATTCAAGGCCGCGCATGCCGCCGCCTGTATCGGCGTAAATGCGCCATAATCGAGATAGGATTTGACCCGCGTCATTGCCGCAATCAATTGTTTGTTGCCAACCGCAAAGCCGATCCGCCACCCCGCCATCGAATATGTTTTGGAGAGCGAGGTAAACTCGACCGCGACATCCTTGGCCCCTTTGACCTGAAGGATCGAGACGGTCGGATTGCCGTCATAATATAGCTCGGAATAAGCGAGATCGGAGATGATCCACACGCCATTCTCCCTCGCCCACGCGACCAACCGTTCGTAAAAGGCGAGGTCCACCGTCTCCGCCGTCGGGTTAGACGGATAATTGATAACGAGGATCGACGGGCGCGGCACGGTATAGGCCATCGCGCGTTCTAGTGATTCAAAATAGCGCTCGTCGGGCGTGGTCGGCACGCTGCGGATCGTCGCCCCGGCGATGATAAATCCAAAGGTGTGGATCGGGTAGCTGGGATTGGGGGCAAGCACGACATCGCCCGGCGCGGTAATCGCGGTGGCGAGGCTGGCCAGCCCCTCCTTCGACCCCATCGTCACCACAACCTCGCTGTCGGCGTCGACATCGACACCGAAACGCCGCGCGTAATAATTGGCCTGGGCCTTGCGAAGGCCGGGGATGCCGCGCGACGCCGAATAGCCATGCGCGTCAGGCTTGCGCGCGACCTCGCACAATTTCTCGATCACATGCGGCGGCGGCGGCAGGTCGGGATTGCCCATGCCAAGGTCAATTATGTCCTCGCCCCGCGCTCGTGCAGCGGCCCGCATCGCATTGACTTCGGCAATGACATAAGGCGGCAGGCGCTTAATGCGGTAAAACTCTTCGGGCGACTCTTGGGGCATGGACGCTTTCACAATCGTTGCTAATAGGAGTGACGAGCGCAAGCTATACTGCGAATGTCCAATTGAGGGAATGATTGATGAGCGACGAACCATATAAAATCTGGCAATGCCTTAATTGCGGTTATGTCTATGACGAGGAAGAGGGCGATGCGGACGAGGGGTTGGCGCCTGGAACGCGGTGGGCCGATATTCCCGACACATGGATTTGCCCGCAATGCGGATCGGGCAAGGTGGATTTCGAGATGGCAGAAATGTGATAAATTACGATCCATGGTGCCGCCACACAACGGCTAAGCTTAGGTTCAGCAATCAATGGCAATCATGATCTGGCGAACATGGGGGAATATGTCGATGAAGCATATATTTTTGGCCAGCGTTGCGTTGTTGTGCCTTTCAAGCGGGGCAGCGGCGCAACAGCAGGTGCGCATTGGCCAGACTATCAATGGCGACTTGCGCGATGGCGACGAGCAGCTTTCATCTGGTGAGTTTGCCGATACATATGAAATTACGGGCCGTGCGGGGCAAATTGTCACCATCCGCATGACCTCGGGCGCATTTGACCCCTATCTGATGATGCGCGGGCCAAGCGGATTTACCCAAGATAATGACGATGTCCGGCAGGGTGTGCGCGATGCTGAGCTGGTCGTCACCCTTCCCGCCAGCGGGCGTTACCGGATTATCGCCACCAGTTTCGCCAAGGGCGAGAGCGGGCGATATACTGTGTCGATCAATGGCGCCGATGGTGGCCGCGCGCAGCCTGCGCCACAACCCGCCCCGGCAGTGACTGCGGCAAGCAGCATCAGGCCAGGTATGCGGGTCAATGGCGATTTGGCGCGCGGCGACCGCCAATTGTCGTCGGGCGAATATGCCGATCATTTTACCATCGAGGGACGCGCGGGCCAGCGGCTTGAGCTCAGGCTCGAATCGGGGGCATTTGACCCATTTGTGCAAATCAATGGCCCGGGCAATTTTGTCGAGGCCAATGACGATGATCCGTCGGGCGGACGCAACAGCCGGCTTGGCGTGACACTGCCCGCCGATGGCCGTTATTCTGTGATGGTCACCAGCTATGCCGCGAACGAGGTCGGCGGCTATACTTTGCGCGTCGGCGACGAGCAAAGCAGCGAAGCGATGCGCGAACCAGAACGGCCCCGCGTAAACACAGCGCCCTCAACCCGCCCCGCAGTGGCTGGCGCAACCAACCTGACCATCGGGCAAAACACCAATGGCCAATTGGCGCGCGGCGACGCGCAACTGGGCAGTGACGGCGAATATGTTGACACCTATCGCTTTACTGGGCGGCGCGGTGAACGGGTTGCCATCGAGGCGACATCAAGCGCGTTCGACACCTATATCATCATGCATCCGCCCGAAGGCGACCAGATCGACAATGATGACGGCCCCAATGGCACAAACGCGCGGATCGACCAAGTATTGCCCGCCGACGGCGAATATCGGGTGCTCGTCACCTCCTTCCGCCCAGGCGAGACGGGCGATTATCAGCTATCGATTGCGCCGAGCGAAGGACCGGCACGCGTCGCTTCGGTGCTGGGTGGACAGCGGGTGTTCGCGTTGATGGTCGGGGTTTCCGACTATGGCGACACCGCCAACAACCTGCCCAATACCGACGAAGATGCGCGCAAACTTGCCGATTCGCTCCGCCGCGCCGGGGTGCTTAACCCCGCCAGCATCGTGTTGACCAATGCCGAGGGAACACGCGAAGGCGTGCGCAGCGCCTTTGCGCGGGTCGCGGCGCAGGCAGGGCCGGACGATATGTTCCTGTTCTTTTATTCGGGGCATGGCAATCAGGTCGACGCGGATGCTTCGTCTGCCACCGAACCCGATGCCCGCAACGAAGAAATTACGCTCCGCGACGGCGGTATGACCGATGACGAGCTGGCCACGCTGTTTGGCACATTGCGCACGCGGCTGTCGCTGGTGGTACTCGACAGCTGTTATTCGGGCGGTTTCTCGCGCGACATCGTTAATCGCCCCGGCGTCATGGGTATTTTCAGCTCCGAAGAGGATCTGACCAGCCTGGTCGCCGACAAGTTCGAAGCCGGGGGCTATCTCTCCTATTTCATCCGCAGCGCGCTGGCGGGTGAGGCGGATGACAATGGCGACCGCGTTGTTTCGGCCGGAGAATTGGCAACCTATCTGCGGACCAATTTCAATTCGCCCGCCGTTGGCCCGTTGGAGGCCGAGACCACCGATGGCCAGCGCAATTATCAGAACCTCGTTATTGAACGCGGCGGGGTGCAGGTCGATGATGTCGTGGTGCGACTGGGCGCAGTGGATGCGTCGGAACGGCGCGAGGAGCGGACCAGCGCCGCGCCGCCAGCGAATCCGGCTCTTGGAAAAATGGCATTGGATAAACGATGAGACATCTGTTCACCCTGTCGTTCGCGCTGCTGATCGCCAGTTGCGCGGCACCGCAAACATCGGCCCCGGCGGCTTCTGCTCCAACGGCGCGGATGATTGCCCCGATCCTTGCGAGCGAGGATGCGCGCGACCCCTATAGCTATGCCCAGCCAGAGGTGGCACGGGTAACGCATGTCAGCCTCGACCTAGCGCTTGATTTTGACGCCCATACCGTGGCGGGCACCGCAACGCTCAACATTGCGGCAGAGGACACAGCACAGGAGCTCATCCTCGACAGCAAGGGGCTGGACATTGCCTGGGTGCGTGATGGCCATGGCAACGACCTGCCTTTTGCGGAGGGCGCCGGCCATGCGGATAAGGGCGCGCCGATCGGCATCCATATCGGAACCGCACGCCAGATCACTATCCGTTACCGCGCCACCAATGCCGAGGCACTGCAATGGCTGACCCCACAGCAGACGGCGGGCGGGCGCCACTCGTTCCTGTTCAGCCAGGGGCAACCGATCCTCAATCGCACCTGGATCCCCACCCAAGACAGCCCCGGCATCCGCCAGACCTGGGACGCGAGGATCACCGCGCCATCCGCACTGACGGTGGTGATGTCGGGTGATCGGCTGACCCCGCAGGGCGAACCCGCTGGCGATGGCCGCCGCGCCTTTCGCTTTCGTATGGACAAGCCGGTCGCGCCCTACCTCATCGCCATTGCCGCGGGCGACATCACTTTTCGCGACCTTGGCCCGCGCACTGGCGTCTGGGCAGAAAGCGCGACTATTGACCGCGCTGCGGCTGAACTCGTTGATACCGAACGCATGATCGACGCCGCAGAGGCGCTTTACGGCCCCTATCGCTGGGGGCGCTATGACATGATCGTCCTGCCGCCCTCCTTCCCCTATGGCGGGATGGAAAACCCAACGCTGACATTCCTGACCCCAACATTTATCGCAGGCGACAAGAGCCTCAACGGTCTGGTCGCACACGAACTGGCGCATAGCTGGTCTGGCAACCTCGTCACCAACGCCAACTGGTCCGACAGCTGGCTCAATGAGGGCGTCACCTCTTATTTCGAAAACCGCATCATGGAGAGGCTCTATGGGACGCGGCGCGCGGCGCAGGAATATGCGCTCAACTTCGATGCCATGGAGGAGGCCTTGCGCGAAAATGGTGATGGGTCACCGATTTCGAGCCTGCATTTGAGCGGCGAGGCGGCGGACCCCAATGGCGGATCGAGCGGCATCATCTACGACAAAGGCGCAGTGTTCCTCAAGACGGTGGAGAGCATCGTCGGGCGGGCACGCTTTGATGCGTGGCTGCGGTCATGGTTCGACCGCCATGCGTTTCAGCCCGCGACATCGGCGATGCTGCTCGCCGACATCCGCGAACATCTGGTGCGCGGCGATGCGGCGTTGGAGGCACGGCTGATGCTCGACGCATGGGTTTATCAGCCCGGCCTGCCCGCCAATGTTGCGCGCCCAGACCCTGCGGCCTTTGCCGAAGTTGATGCCGCCCTGGCCGCTTTCCAGAGCCTGAGCATCATCGAAACAGACAAATATGCGCGTTGGAGCACCGCCGAAAGATTGCGCTATATCAACGGCCTGCCGCGGGAGCTGGGCATCCACAGGCTTGAACAGCTCGATACCGCGCTCGGCTTGTCAGCGGCGACCAATAACGAAACATTGTTCGCATGGCTCAACCTGGCGCTCGCCAACCGCTATGACCCTGCGGTCCCTGTTGCCGATGCTTTCCTTGGCCGCGTCGGTCGGCGCAAATTCGTGCTGCCGTTGTTTCGCACACTGATGGCGCAAGGCGCGTGGGGCGAGCCCATCGCTCAGGCCATCTATGCCCGCACACGGCCCGG
>JBEBJX010000057.1:0-13620 GCA_040079655.1 Sphingopyxis sp.
GGCGTAGATAGGGCGGGGGGCGCGAAGCGGGCGCTTAAGCCTCGCTGGTGCCCATCACCGCACGCATCGGCAGCGGCGCGTAGAGGTGTGGGAACAGCGCGCCGCCGCGTGACACCTCCCACCGCAACGCATCACCAAAGCCGGACAGGTTAATCTCGGCGACAATCAGGCCGCTTTGCCCCGCAAAATGCTTGGCAAGCGTCTCGTCGCACTGTGCGGCTGTGGACATGTGGATATAGCCGTCGGCGACATCTATCGGCGCACCGCGAAACACGCCCTCGAGCTGAAACTGCGCCCATTGCTCAGCGGTGAGGATTTTGAAGGCGGTGCTGGTCATCCCTCGGTATCGCTGCCTCGATTTTCATCGCTCTCTTCAGCGGCAGGGGGCTCATCGACAGGGGGGCCATCGATTGCGACATTCTCTGCACAGGTGGCTCCGTCGCCGTCATCATCGCCGTCGTCACTATCGCCAATTTTGGCGGCGCTGACGACATGTTCATCATCAGCGACGTTGAACAGGCGGACACCCGCGCTGCCGCGCCCAATGACACGCAGGCTATCAAGACCTAAGCGGATCAGCTTGGCCTGGTCAGTGACCAGCATCAATTGATCGGCCTGAACGGCAGGGAAGCTGGCCACAACGGGGCCATTGCGGGCGATATTGTCAATATTGGTGATGCCTTGCCCGCCGCGGCCAGTGCGCCGATATTCATAGGCAGAGCTGAGTTTGCCATAGCCATTGGCGCAGACGGTGAGGATGAATTGTTCGCGCGCCGCCAGCTCGGCCATCCGTTCGGGTGGTAATGCAGGCGCGCCCTCTCGCTCTGCTTTCCATGGGGCAAATCGCAAATAGGATTCGCGTTCTTCCTGGGTGGTGCCAACGCGCCGCAGGGTAGAGAGCGACATCACTTCGTCTGGATCGCCTGACACATTGGATTTGAGCACCATGCCGCGCACCCCGGTGGATGTGCGGCTTTGAAATTCGCGAACATCATCGGCGGCGAAGCGGATAGCCTTGCCACCGCGTGTCGCCAACAGGATATCGTCGTCGGCGGTCAACAGGGCAACGCCGATCAGATGATCGTCCGACCCATCCTCAAAGCGCATCGCAAACTTACCATTGCTTGGTATATTTGCGAAGCTATCCATTGAATTACGACGGATATTTCCCTTTGCCGTGGCAAAAACGACATGGAGATTACCCCATTCCGCCTCGTCTTCGGGCAATGGCAACACGGTAGAAATTGTCTCCCCATCCGCCAGCGGCAACAGGTTGACCATAGGGCGCCCGCGCGTCGTCGGCCCACCTTCGGGCAGGCGCCACACCTTCATCCGATAGACTTTTCCGGATGTGGAGAAAAACAGCACCGGGGTATGTGTTGAGGTGACGAACAGTTCGGTAATGACGTCTTCGTCTTTGGTCGCCATGCCGGCGCGTCCCTTGCCACCCCGCCGCTGGGCGCGGAAGGTGTCGAGCGGGGTGCGCTTGATATAGCCATCGAGCGTGACGGTGACGACCATCTCTTCGCGCTCGATTAAATCTTCGTCATCGATACCATCGGCGGCAGCAGTGATTTCGGTTTTGCGCGGGCTGGCATAGGCGTCTCGCACCGCCACCAATTCTTCGCGCATGACGTCATAAAGTCGCCCGCGATCGCCTAAAATAGCCAGTAATTCGACGATGATGACGGCCAGTTCAGCGAGATCTTTGCCAATTTCATCGCGGCCGAGCGCGGTCAGGCGATGCAGCCGCAATTCCAATATGGCGCGAACTTGCGTGTCCGACAGCTGATAGGTATCGCCGCTATGCTCGGTTTCCACGGCCTCGACCAGGCGGATATACTGGGCAATCTCAGCGACTGGCCATTGACGAGCGAGCAGCGCGGCACGCGCTTCGGGCGGGGTCTTGCTGCCCCTGATGATGCGGACGACTTCGTCAAGGTTGGTGACCGCGACGACCAGACCGAGCAAGATATGCGCCCGATCGCGCGCCTTATTGAGCTCGAACTTGGTGCGCCGCGTAATAACCTCTTCGCGAAAGGCGATGAAGGTCGCAATAATCTCGCGCAGGCCCAAGATTTCGGGTCGACCGCCACGTATCGCTAGCATGTTGGCGGGAAAGCTAGATTGCGCGGGCGTGTGCCGCCACAATTGATTGAGCACGACTTCGGGTGTGGCATCGCGCTTGAGGTCGATAACCACGCGAACGCCCTTGCGATTGCTTTCGTCGCGGATGTCGCTGATCCCCTCGATCCGCTTGTCTTTGGCGGCTTCGGCGATTTTTTCAACGAGGCCGGTTTTGCCGACCTGATAGGGGATGGCGGTGAGGACGATGGATTGGCGGTCTCCGCGCCCAGTCTCGATAGTGTGGCGGCTGCGCATCATGATCGAGCCTTTGCCGGTATGATAGGCGGCACGCGCGCCCCCCTGGCCCAAAATCAGCGGGCCGGTCGGGAAATCGGGGGCGGGGACAATTTCGATCAACTGGTCGGTGGTTATCGCTGGATTGTCCATCATCGCCAGGCAAGCGTTGATAACCTCGCCCAAATTATGCGGCGGGATATTGGTCGCCATACCTACCGCAATACCACCCGCGCCGTTGACCAAAAGGTTGGGGAAGCGCGCAGGCAGAACGCTCGGTTCAAGTCGACTGGCGTCATAATTCGGCTGAAAATCGACGGTGTCTTTGTCAAGGTCGCCAAGCAACGTCAGCGCAACCCGCGCCAGGCGCGCCTCGGTATAACGCATCGATGCCGGAGGATCTGGGTCCACCGAGCCGAAATTACCCTGGCCATCGATCAGCGGCACGCGCATCGCCCAATCCTGGGTCATGCGGGCCAGCGCATCATAAATCGCACTGTCCCCGTGCGGGTGGTAGTTACCCATCACATCGCCGACGATCTTCGCCGATTTTTTATAGGGTTTGCCGGGAAGAAAGCCGCCTTCCTGAGATGCGTAAAGAATGCGGCGATGGACGGGTTTGAGCCCATCGCGGATATCGGGCAGCGCGCGCGAAACAATGACCGACATGGCATAATCAAGATAACTCGACTTCATTTCGTCGACGATGTTGATCGGCTGTATGTCGGATGGTGGAGTAGATTGAACAGTGGTGTCGGTGGTCAATGTCTGGCCTTTGATTGTGCGCGCTATTGCAGCTTGTCCCCATAGCAAAGTTGCCTGAGATGCGCCAGAAAAAGCAGGCTTTTTCGCGATGAAATATCGGCACATTAAGATGGAGCTGTTGCCTGACGCCAGCCATGCTAGGGCCAGGGTCCAATAATCACGCGAACTGAGGTTTGAAGCGATTATGTTCAGAGCGAGGAAGGAAAGTGTGGGAATATGTCGATATTTCAAGATTTTCTGACACAGCACTGGGCAAAATCGATCAAATCCCGTAGGGGCATCAAAATGGCTTCCACCTCATACCCAAATGCCCTTGGAGATAGGCCCGCTATCCCCGGCGGCCATTTCGGCCCGATCTGTTCGCCCTTTTGCTGCCTCAGCCGTGCGATTATTGGACCCTGGCCCTAGAGCGGTGCGATGAACAGACTTGCCCTTTGCGCTGCCCAATTGCTGGCAGATGAAGTTGACGCATGGGGAATGCCCGTTTTGCGCGGTTTGCTGCCCATTGCCGGGATGACCGTTATCGAACAACAGGCGGAGCGCCTGAAAGCAGCGGGGCTATCGCGCATGCTGCTTTTGGTTGATGCCGTGCCCGGGGCGCTGGCCGAGGCATGTGACCGGATCGTTGCGCGCGGGCTGAGTCTCGATCTCGTTCGCGGATCTGATGATGTTTTGGCATTGGTGGAAAATGCCGATCAGATATTGCTCGTTGCCGACGGGTTGATTGCGGGTGACACAGCCTGGAGCCAGGTCGCCAACACGGCGCAGCAATCTTTGCTGGTCACCCAGGACACGCCAATGACCCAGGGGCTGGAAAGGATCGATGCGACGACACGCTGGGCCGGATTGGCGCTGATTGATGCGCGCATGTTTGACGCCCTAAATGACGCGCCAGAGGGGTGGGATCCGCAATTATTTTTGTTCCGTCACGCGGTTCAATGTGGGGTAGAGCGGCTGGAATGTTCACCTGCCTTGTTCGTGACGGGGGAAATGATTGTTGCGCAAACCCCCGTTGAAGCGGAGGCGGCAGAGCAGCGGATATTGTCATCAAAGCTGGACTATGAGTTTGGAGCGGGCGAGCGGTGGATTGTCGGGCCGCTTTTGCACTTGTTCACGTCGTTGCTGCTAAAGCGGCAAAGCAGCGGCAAATTGGCGCGAAGCCTCACTCCTATCCTGGCCATAGGCTCTATGGTTGGGGCATTATCCGCAAATTTTTGGGCGGCAGCAGGGCTTGGCCTGGCGGCGGCCGTCGCCCATCAAGCGGCGCGCACCATCGTCAATTTTCGCCCAGAAACGCGCATCTGGGCAATATTGGGAACAGTGGGTCTGATCGCGCAATTCATCGCCCTGGCCGTGGCCGATCGCGAATCCCATTTTGGCAGCATCAACGCATTGCTGGGCGGGCGCAGTTCATCGCTCACCATCCTATTGATATTACTATATCTTTCCCAATCAGGCTGGGCCCGGCCAAGGTGGAATCTCAGGCGCGGGATTTTGCCCGATCTGGCATTGACATGGATGGTGCTGGTTGGGCTTATGCCCATATTTGGGTGGACCGTCGCCTTTGACATAGCGGCGTTCCTGGGCATTATCGCCATATTTTTTACGCTGATTGCGATGCCGAGCAAGCCTGAAGCAAAAGATATCACCTAGGTTTAGGCGCCATTAACGCTAAACTGTTATCAGCGCGGGTGATGATCGACAGATATTATCCTTGCCCTCCGCTATTCCAGCGAAGCCCGCAGTATCTTGCCAAAGGACGGCGATGATGCTGGCTGTATGCGGCCGCGTGAATCATGCCGGGGTGCTGGTATCTGCGGATGATGCCTTGCTGCGCTTGCAACAGGCCGCCGGTGGTGAGCTTGGCGATCCGATATTATTACCAGCCCTGTCGCGCTTGACACAGCTGGTGCTCAGGCTTGAAAATCCGATCGAGCGGCCAGTGTTGATGGCCAGTGCTTCGGCTGAAATCAGGGCTCATGGGCGTTTTCTGCCCGATGCTGAGGGGGTTCGCATCGAATTGGTGGATTGGGAAGAAGTGCCTTCGCCTGTGGTTGATAGCGCTGAGCCCATGGCACCGATGCCGCGCCGCGTGGTTCCGCCAGGCAGCGTGCGTTGGGCCTGCGACATTCGGCTAAGGCTGGTGATGGTCGAGGCCGACAAGGCGTGGGGATTGAGCGACATTGATTGGATGGGGCGCTCGATTTCCGAGCTTTTTCACCTTGCGCCCGATAATTTCGGTAGTTTCCCGATGTTGACAGCATTGGCTTCACACGGTGATTTTGGTGGTCAGCGTGCGCGGATGGGCCTGGGCACTGCTGTCGGAACTATCCTGATCTTGCGCGCCACACCTATGGCCGATGGCGATCATTTCACCGGATTTCACGGATATGCAGAGCCCGTTGGTTTTGGGCAATTGCCGGCAGAGGTGGCCATCCTTCCGCCCGATGCGCCTGCGGCAAGCTTGCTGGGCAGTATCGATACGCGCAGCTTTGCTTTGCGTATAGACGGTGCTTTACGGCGCCCGCTTGGCCGTATTGTCGCCAATGCCGAAACCATCGCCGGGCAAATGCAGGGGCCAATCAGGGCCGACTATGTCCACTATGCCAGCGATATTGCGCTCGCGGGGCGACATTTGCTCAACCTGGTGGATGATCTGGCAGATTTGCAAGCCGTTGAGCGAGACAATTTCAGTGTTGCGAGCGAAGCCGTTGACCTGGCCGATGCCGCGCGGCGGGCCGCCGGCCTGTTATCGATGAAGGCTAAAGAGCGCGGCATTCGCATAGATTCTCCGCGGCACGACGAACATGCAATCGTGACCGCAGAGTTTCGCCGCGTGCTGCAAATATTGATCAATCTGATCGGTAATGCTGTGCGCTATAGCCCTGATGATTCTATGGTCTGGCTCAGGCTGGACGAGGATGCTGACTGGGCGATGATCACTATTGCGGATCAAGGGCCAGGGATTTCGCTCGAAAATCAGGCGCGACTGTTTAACAAGTTTGAGCGCTTGGGCCGCACAGACGGGGGCGGCAGCGGCCTCGGGCTCTATATTTCGCGCCGTTTGGCCATGGCGATGGGCGGCGACATTAGCGTTGAGAGCGCGCCAGGGCAGGGCGCACGCTTTACGTTGCGCCTTCCACGGCGGCTCGCGCCACCGAACTAGCGTTGGCTGAGCGGCAAATATTCGCGCTGTGTCGGCCCAGTATAGAGCTGGCGCGGGCGGCCAATTTTTTGCGCAGGGTCAGAAATCATTTCATTCCATTGCGCGACCCAGCCAACGGTGCGGGCCAATGCGAACAGCACAGTGAACATCGTCGTCGGAAAGCCGATCGCTGACAGGACAACGCCCGAGTAGAAATCAACGTTGGGGAACAGTTTCTTCTCGATGAAATAGGGGTCGTTGAGCGCCATTTCCTCTAGCTGTTGGGCAACCTCGAAAATCGGGTCCTGCTTGCCGAGTTTAGCCAATATTTCGCGTGCCGTTTTTTCCATGGCGGTCGCGCGCGGATCCATATTTTTATAAACGCGGTGGCCAAATCCCATCAAACGGAACGGGTCGTTCTTGTCCTTTGCCCGCGCGATAAACTCTGGAATGCGGTCCGCCGTGCCAATTTCGCGCAGCATATTGAGCGCCGCCTCGTTTGCGCCGCCATGGGCTGGGCCCCAAAGGCAGGCAATACCCGCCGCGATGCACGCAAATGGATTAGCCCCCGATGAGCCCGCCAACCGCACCGTCGATGTCGAGGCGTTTTGCTCATGATCGGCATGGAGGATGAAAATCTGGTCCATCGCCTTTTCAATCAATGGGTCAACCACATAAGGCTCTGCCGGTACACCAAATGTCATGCGCAGGAAATTGCCAGTGTATGACAGCGAATTGTCTGGATAAACAAAGGGTTGCCCAACCGAATATTTATACGCCATGGCCGCTATTGTCGGCATTTTGGCGATTAAGCGGTGGCTGGCAATTTTGCGCTGAACGGGGTCGTTAATATCGGTCGAATCATGATAGAAAGCTGATAGCGCCCCCACCACGCCGCACATGATCGCCATCGGGTGCGCATCGCGGCGAAACCCGCGATAAAAAGTCGCCAATTGCTCGTGCAACATGGTGTGCCGCGTGATGGTGGTCGAGAAATGGGTCAGCTCCGCCTGCGACGGTAATTCGCCATTGAGCAACAAATAGCAGACCTCCATGAAGGAGGATTTTTCCGTTAATTCGCCAATGGTATAGCCGCGATGCAGCAAAACACCCTCATCACCATCGATATAGGTCAGCGCGGATTCGCAAGCCGCAGTTGAAGTGAAGCCGGGGTCATAGGTGAACTGCCCTGTTTGCGCATAAAGTTTGCGGATATCGAGCACCGATGGCCCCAGGCTGCCCGCTATAGTTGGCAGGTCAACTTGTTTGCCGTCGGTTGTGAGTGTCGCATTGCTCATCATATTCCTCCTGAACTATCGTTGCCAACACGCGGACATATTTATATTTTTGCTGGTAACGCCGCGTTTATGCGTTGCAAGCTCTCTTCCCGACCCAGATACCATAGCACATCAAATATGCCGGGTGAAATAGCTCTTCCCGTGAGCGCCGCGCGCAGCGGCTGCGCCAATTTGCCCAGCCCGATTGCACGCGCTTCGGCTTCGGCTCGAACAGCCACTTCCAGCGCCGCTATAGTCCAATCGCTGAGCGCATCAAAGCGGGTGGAAAGCGCAACCAGCGCGCCCTCCGGGGCTTCGTCGATGAGCGAGCGGGCTTTGTCTTCAAAGGCCAGCGGGACTTGATCGAACAGGAAAAGCGCGTTTTCAGCAAGCTCGACCATATTTTTTGCCCGTGGTTTGAGCGCGGGCATGGCGCGGGCCAGCAGTGCCTCATCCTCAGGCTCAAATGGCCGTTCGATCATCGCCGCGACATGTGTAGCGCAAATTTTTGCCAGCCGCGCATCATCGGCCTCGCGCATATAATGGGCGTTGAGATTTTCCAGCTTTTTAAAGTCAAATCGCGAGGCAGAGCGACCCACCTGGTCAATATCAAACCAGCCAATGGCGTCTTCGCGACTGATGATTTCATCATCGCCATGGCCCCAGCCAAGCCGCAGCAGGTAATTATTGACTGCCTCTGGCAGAAAACCCAATTCATCGCGATAGGCATCGACCCCAAGCGCACCGTGGCGTTTGGACAGCTTTGCCCCGTCGCTGCCATGAATGAGCGGGACATGCGCATAGATTGGCTCGTTCCAGCCAAGCGCGCGGATCATTACCAATTGTCGAAAGGCATTGTTGAGATGGTCATCGCCGCGGATGACATGGGTCACCCCCATGTCGTGATCATCGACCACAACCGATAGCATATAGGTGGGGGTGCCATCACCGCGAAGCAAGACAAAGTCATCAATTTCTGATGCATCAACAGTGACTTCGCCTTGAACCTTGTCAATGATTGTTAGCTTTCCTTCGCGCGGAGCCTTTAGCCGGATAACAGGCTGAATATCGGCGGGGCCGGTCGCAGGATCGGCATCACGCCATGGGCTGGCTATCCGAAACGGCCGCCGCTCTGCAGCCGCGGCCGCACGCATTTCTGCCAATTCCTCTTGGCTCAACCAGCAAGCATAAGCATGGCCGTGATCGACCAGCTGCTGCGCCACCTCGGCATGGCGGGCGGCGCGCGAAAATTGATAAACTTCCTCCCCATCCCAATCGAGCCCCAGCCAGCGCATCCCATCAAGGATAGCGGCAATCGCCGCATCGGTTGATCGGGCGCGGTCTGTATCCTCGATACGCAGCAGGAATTTGCCGCCCATATGCCGCGCATAAAGCCAGTTGAACAGGGCAGTGCGCGCGCCGCCAATATGCAAAAACCCCGTGGGCGAGGGCGCAAAGCGGGTCACAACGGGCGCGGAGCCGCCCTGTGATGTCTTCCCTAAAGCATTGGTTGCACCCACGCGCCGAATCTCCCAAAGTCTCAACAAGCTCTGGTCGACGAACACGACCGGGCTGCGGGGGCCTAGCATGGCGCATTATGCGCTTCAAACTGCGATTTCAGCTTATGCTAAAAAGGCCGCCTACTCGGTCGAAAAATGGCTGTGGTTTGAGCGCGAATCGCTCATTTTGTGGGTTCCGGTGGCGTTTGGATGCGGCATATCGGCCTGGTTTATACTCCCCGGGCCATCGGCGTGGGCAGGTTTCGCCATATCCATGATGGCGATTGCGCTATTTGCCCGGGCCGCCGTGGTTACACAAAGCCTCTTCTCTCGCTCGGTGATGATCGCGGCCCTGGCGGCTTTTTGCGGCCTGCTGACGATATGGGGCAAATCCTGGTGGGTCGCGGCACCAGTTTTGGAGCGACCCGCGGTTGTGGCTTTTACCGCGCGGGTAGTTGGCGTTGAACAACGCGCCGCACACCGCCAGTTTCGCCTGTTGCTGGAGCCTGAGACCGGCGCAGGATTGCCACCGCGTGTGCGGGTCACCTATCGCGATGATGCGCGCGGGATAGACGCTATCACCAAGCATGACCGGGTCCGTTTGCGCGCGCGCCTGGTGCCGCCACCGCGCGCCGCCCTGCCCGGGGGATATGATTATTCGCGGCGCGCCTGGTTCGAGGGGATAGGCGCGGTCGGAACCGGATTGGGGCCCATCGTGCGCGGGGAGGGCCGCGCAAATGGCGCATCATTGAGGACAAGGCTTTCAGCGCATATCCAGACCCGCGTCAGCGGAGGCAGCGGATCGATAGCGGCTGCACTGGCCACCGGAGATCGCGGCGGCATGAGCAGCGAAGATGATGAGGCGATGCGGCGATCGGGCCTGGCGCATCTTTTGTCGGTCAGCGGACTGCACGTCACCGCCGTTGTTGCGGGAACGATGTGGCTTATTTTGCGGTTGCTCGCGCTTTCTCCCTGGGTTGCCCTGCGATGGCCGCTATCGATGATTGCGGCGGCGGGCGGTGCGCTGACTGGGTTTGGATATACAATTTTGACGGGCGGCGAGGTGCCGACTGTGCGCTCGCTGCTCGCGACTTTGCTTGTGTTGGTGGCGCTCGCCATGGGGCGCGAGGCAATCAGCATGCGGTTGATAGCGGCGGGTGCGATGGTTGTGATGCTGCTGTGGCCAGAAGCGCTGGTCGGGCCCAGTTTTCAGCTGAGCTTTGCGGCTGTTGCATCAATCGTAGCCTTGCACGCGCAGCCATGGGTGATGCGCAAGTTGGCGCGGCGGGGCGAGCCGCTATGGCGGCGATTCATGCGCAATATGGCGGGCCTGCTGGCGACAGGGTTGGTGGTTGAAATCACGCTCATACCCATCGCCCTGTTCCATTTTCACAAAACGGGGCTTTACGGTGCGCTGGCCAATATGGTGGCGATACCATTGACAACCTTTGTCATAATGCCTGCCGAAGCACTTGGAATCGCTATGGATATTGCGGGAGCGGGCGCGCCGGCATGGTGGGTTGTGCAAAAATCGCTCGATGCTTTGCTTTGGCTAGCGCATCTGGTGGCCACGGCGCCTGGCTCGGTTTCCAGCCTGCCAACCATGCCGATAAGCCATTTTGCCATGATCGTTTTTGGTGGCCTCTGGCTTTTTTTGTGGCGCGGGCGCGCCCGCTGGATAGGAAGCGCTGGCGTCGCGATCGGCCTGTTGGCGGCAATGCAGATACCATCGCCGGATATATTGATAACCAATGATGGTCGCCATGTCGCTGTGCGCTTGGGCGATGGCGGATATGCCATGCTGCGCGAGAGGGCGGGCGATTTTACCCGCGATCAACTGGCCGAAGCGGCGGGGATTGATGGGGCATTGTCGGCGGTTGCTGATATGCCTGATGCGCGATGCTCCGCCGATTTTTGTGTTTGGCAAATGACAGGGCAAGGCCAGGCGGGGCAAGGCCAAGCGGGGTCGGACCGAATGGGGCAGGGCCAGGCGGGATCGGACCGAATGGGGCAGGGCCGGACGGGGCAAGGCCGACCGGGGTCGGGCCAGACGGGGTCGGGCCGCATTTGGACTATTATGGCGACGAGAAGCGCCTATCAAAGTGACTGGCGTGCTTTGGTTGCCGCTTGTGCCAAGGTTGATATCGTGATTGCCGACAGGCGAATGCCACGCGGCTGTCATCCGCGTTGGCTAATGGCGGATCGCGGACTGCTCGCTCAGACAGGCGGATTGGCAATCATGCTCAACCCACCCAGTATCAGCGGGTCGGCCGCACAATCGCGCCACATGCCCTGGGCATTGCCACAAACAATCATGCCCCCGCCGCTATCAGCGGCCAGAGTCCCCCGCCGCTATCAGCGGCCAGAGTCCCCCATTGACCATCAGGTTACAGCAGCTCCAGCGCGGCTTTAGCGCCACATCGTCAAATGTTCCCACCTCGCTTGAAAAGGCGCGCCCGCTCATGCCGCCTTTTCCTAGCCGCTCGATGTTCCCACCTCGCTTGAAAAGGCTCTAATGATACCGCCGCAACAACCCCGCTAAGCGCCCCTGAATCCTGACGCGCTCTGCCTCGTAATTTTGTGCCTGATGCGCGGCATTGGCGGGTTCAAGGCGAATATTGCGGCCATCACGGTGAAAATATTTAAGCGTCGCATCCTGCCCATCGACCAGCGCGACAATAATTTCGCCGTCGCGTGCCGTGTCCACTTTTTGAATGAGCGCATAATCGCCATCAAAAATACCAGCTTCAACCATCGAATCGCCCGACACTTCGAGAGCATAATGTTCCCCCGAACCTAGCAATGCCGCAGGAACAGCCAAATGCATGCTATCTTCGAATGCCTCGATCGGCATACCTGCGGCGATACGGCCATGCAGCGGCAGCTCTATCACGTCATTGGCGACGATTGCCGGACGAGGCGATGAGCGCGGCGGAAAGGCCAGCACATTGCCTGTCGGTGCGACAGCGGCAGGGCGGTCACCGCGTTCGGGCATACGCACCACTTCCAAAGCGCGGGCGCGATTGGGCAAACGCCGCAAAAAGCCGCGTTCCTCCAGCGCGCTGATCAGCCGGTGAACCCCCGATTTGGATTTCAGGTTGAGTGCCTCCTTCATTTCCTCGAACGACGGGGAAATGCCGGTTTCGGCCAAGCGGTCTTCGATGAAGCAGATGAGTTCATGTTGTTTGCGCGTCAGCATCGCCAATCTCCTGCAAGCTCCGTAGGAACGTTGCATGAACGTCTAGGCAACAAATATCCGCTCGTCAAGCGTTTGTGCTTGTTTTGTCCCCAAGGTCAGCGCCGCGGCCTATGGATTAGCGTGCCACGTCCCCGATTTTCCGCCTTCCTTGCGCAACAGGCGGATGCCGGTAATCATCGCGCCCTTATCGACCGCCTTGGCCATGTCGTAGATGGTCAGCAGCGCGATTGACACGGCGGTCAGCGCCTCCATCTCGACCCCGGTTTGTGCGCTCGTGCGGACATCGGCGGTCACAGCGACCCCATCTTCGTCAAAGGCAAAATCAACGGTTGCGGCGGCGAGCGGCAACGGGTGACACAGCGGAATGAGGTCTGACGTGCGCTTGGCCGCCATGATCCCAGCAATCCGCGCGGTGGCGAGCACGTCGCCCTTTGGCCCGCTGCCCATCCGCACCGCGATGAGCGCGGCGGGGGAGAGGGTGATGCGCCCCGTGGCGACCGCACGGCGCGTGGTTTCAGCCTTGGCCGAAACATCGACCATGCGCGCCGCGCCCTGCTCGTCGATATGCGTGAGTTTGGTCATGCTCCGGTCAACAGCCTCCGTGTCGCGGCCTCAACATCGTCATGCCGCATCAAACTCTCACCGACAAGGAAAGTTAGCACCCCATGGGCTGCCATGCGAAGGCAATCTGCGTTTGCGGTGATGCCGCTCTCGCAGACCAGCAGAACATCGGGCGGAACCAACCCGGCCAGCCGCTCGGTGGTGGCAAGGTCAACCGCGAACGTCTTAAGGTTGCGGTTATTGACCCCGATCAGGCGCGATTGCAGGCGGGTCAGCGCGCGTTCCATCTCGGCCTCGTCATGCACCTCGACCAGCACGTCAAGGCTCTGCTCGCGCGCTGCTGCCTCAATCTCGGCCATGGCGCTATCATCGAGCGCGGCGACGATGATCAGGATCGCGTCCGCGCGCATGCTGCGCGCTTCGGCGCATTGCCACGGGTCAACCATGAAATCCTTGCGGATGACCGGCAGGGCACAGGCCGCGCGCGCGGCGATCAGATGGTCCTCATGGCCTTGAAAATAGGGCGCATCGGTGAGCACCGAGAGGCACGTCGCCCCGCCAGCGGCATAGGCGCGGGCATGGGCAGCGGGGTCAAAATCGGCGCGGATCAGACCCTTGGAGGGCGATGCTTTCTTGATTTCGGCGATGAGGGCGAAACCCGCCCCCTTGCTAGCCGCTCCCGCTTTCGCCCGCAAAGCCGCCTCAAACCCGCGCGGGGGGGATGGCGGCGCATAATGCGACAGGCCTTGCACCATGCGCAGCGCGACCTCTTGGCGCTTGGCGGCGCATATCTGGCTGAGGATGTTGGTCATG
>JBEBJX010000058.1:0-13250 GCA_040079655.1 Sphingopyxis sp.
CCGCGAGACGCAGGCCAACGCGATCGCTGACCGCAATGTCCGCACCTGCACCGACCAGATAACCGCCATCGGTGTCATCGGCATTGGCCACGGGTGGCAAGCCGGTAAAACGGCGCAGGTCGAAATCGACCTCCTGATAGCCGCCGCGCACGAACAGTTTTGTGCCCGGGCTAATTTCGGTGCCGATGCGCGCGGCGACGCCATATTCATAGTCAATCGCGCTGGTGCCCAGGCTGAAATTGCCTTCGGCGCCAACAAATACAGAACCGCTAACCGGCACATCCACACCCATATAGGCGCCATAAATGACGCCGTTATCATCGGCAGCGCCAGGCGTGCCAATGTCGTGATAGCCACCTTGAATACCAGCATAAATATCGGGCTGCGCCGCTTCATTTTGCGCAAAGGCCGGCGAAGCAATGAGCGCCGCTGAGAGAGCGATGGGAGCGAGGATTAGCTTTTTCATAAATCACCTTTTTGGGTTTGTTTATTGTATGTGACGGTGCCACCTTTTCTCAATAAGTTGAGGATCAGCGCAGCCACGGGCGATCTTTGGCTGTGTTATTCTGACCAAACACTGAAGCCGCTGTTCATCGCAAATTCAGGCGCGCCGCACCGGAAAAAGCAGGCTGGCGTCACCATAGCTATAAAAGCGATAGCCCTGTCCAATCGCATGGGCATAGGCGGTCTGCATCACCTCGCGCTCCATCAACGCACTGACCAACATAAATAAAGTCGATTTTGGCAGGTGAAAATTGGTCAATAAGGCGTCGATGAAGCCAAAACGGTATCCGGGTGTGATAAAGATCGCAGTGTCGCCCGAAAATGCGCGCAACACACCATCCTCCCCCACCGCGCTTTCAAGCAGGCGCAGCGCCGTCGTGCCCACCGGAATGATCCGCCCGCCCGCCGCCTTGACCGCGTTCAGCCGCGCCGCCGTATCCGCATCAATGCACCCCCACTCGGCGTGCATCACATGGTCGACGGTATCATCAGCTTTGACCGGCAGAAATGTCCCGGCCCCGACATGGAGCGTGAGCGTTTCGCTGAGAATACCCGCTGCTTTTATCGCCGCCATCAGCGCCGGGGTGAAATGAAGCGATGCCGTAGGCGCAGCAACCGCGCCGTTTTTCGCCGCGAACATCGTCTGGTAATCGTCACGATCACGCGCGTCGGCTCCGCGCTTGCTAGCGATATAGGGCGGCAAGGGAACGCTCCCCGCGCGCATCAGCAACGTCTCCACCGGCTCATCGCCGCAAAAAGCCACTGTGAAACTGCCATCGTCATGCCGCGCCTCGGCTATCGCGCAGACATCGTGGCCAAAATCAATCAAATCTCCGGCGCGTAACCGCTTGGCATTGCGGATGAACGCCAGCCAACGGCGCAGGTCGATGCGTTTGTGCAGCGTCGCGCCAATCCGTGCCACAGGCGCGTCTTGTGCGCCCACAACACCGCGCCTGCCGCGCTGCCCCTCCAACTGTGCTGGAATAACCCGTGTATCGTTGAACACCAGGCAATCACCAGCGCGCAGCATAGCCGGTAAATCACCAACAGATTGATCGCACAGGCTCGCCCCATCGACCACCAGCATCCGTGCGCTGTCACGCGGGGTGGCGGGGCGCAGCGCTATCCGCTCTGGCGGCAGGTGAAAATCAAACAGGTCAACGCGCATGGCGCGCCGCGCCTATACCACTGCACTCAACGGTTCAATGGTGCGTTCAATTCATCCACAGTCACTGGCGCACTGGGTGCCGCAGGGGCGCGCTCTATCAGCGAACTGGCGGGCGGCATCGGGCGATTATCGGCCATCACCGACATCTGCACAATGCGGCTAGGGCTGGCGGGGGGTTCGCCACGTTGAATTCGGTCGACAAATTCCATGCCCGAAACAATTCGGCCAAAAGCCGTATAGTGATTGTCGAGCGCGAGCCGCGGCATCAGCATCAGGAAAAATTGGCTGTTGGCGCTGTCTGGCGAATCAGACCGCGCCATTGACAACACCCCGCGCACATGGGGGAGCGAGTTAAACTCTGCGCCAAGATCGGGGAGCGAGCTGCCGCCCTCGCCCGTCCCTCGCGGGTCGCCGCCCTGTGCCATGAACCCTTCGATGACGCGGTGAAATATCAGGCCATCGTAAAAGCCTTGCCGTGCCAGTAGCTTGATCCGCTCGACATGATGCGGCGCAGCATCTGGGCGCAACTGAATGACCACGCGCCCCCCGGTTGACAGGTCAAGCGCGAGCATATGTTCAGGATTGTTCAGATATTCCGCCGGGACAATTGCCGGGACAATCGCTGGAGTGGGCGCAGCGGGCGCAGCGGGCGCAGCGGTCGGAGCGGCCACGGGCGGCGCGGCTTCTTGCGCAGTAACAGGCGCACTCAATGCCAGCGACCAGATTGAAAAAGCAACAAAGGCTCGGGTCAGCGTCATGGTCAAAATTGGTCCTTGTGAAATTGCGGGGCCTGGAGCCTTCGGGCAAAGTTTCGTTCGCCCACAGTTATTGCCAAGCCGATTAACCGCAGATGAGCCTTTACGCTAGTGCTTATGAAACAATGCTTTGCACCCGGGCAAGGACATCTTCCTCGACCGCTTGGGGAACAAATTTTCCTATCGGGCCGCCAAAAAGCGCTATTTCCTTGACCAACCGCGATGCAATGGGTTGTAAACAGACATCGGCCATCAGAAACACTGTCTCAATATTGGCATTAATCTGTTGGTTCATGCCCGCCATCTGATATTCATATTCAAAGTCCGCAACAGCGCGGAGCCCCCGCACAATCATGCTTGCGCCCTGGCTTTCCGCAAAATTCATCAACAGCGAATTGAATCCGACCACCTCGACATTGGCGATGCCCGCTCTATCGACTTCGCGGCGCACCATGGCCATGCGTTCAGCATCGGTGAACATAGGGGCTTTGGCGATATTGGTTGTGACGCCAATAACCAGCCTGTCCACCAATGTCGCCCCGCGCCTGATAATATCCATATGACCCAAAGTGATAGGGTCAAAGGTTCCGGGATAAACGCCGATACGAGGGTTTACGGTGCTGGTCATCGGTCACGCTCCACCACATAATGCGCAATGGCCCGCAGCAAATCCGCCTCGCCGCCATAGCAACTTAAATGATTGATGGCTTGCCGTGATAATGCCAGCGCCTGATCGCGCGCACGCTCGGCCCCCATCAACGAGACAAATGTCTCTTTGCCTTTGCCGGCATCCTTGCCAACAGCCTTTCCCGCCAGGTCGGCATTTCCCTGGGCATCAATCAGATCGTCAGCGATTTGAAAAGCCAGGCCAATGTCGCGGGCATAGCCACGCAGAGCGGTGCGCCCTTCATGCGGCAATCGACCCAATATAGCACCGGCTTCAACGCACCAGCCGATGAGCGCGCCCGTTTTCATCTGCTGTAGCCGCGTCACGGTGGGGATGTCGAACGCCGCGCCGTTGGCCGCCAGGTCAAGCATTTGCCCACCCGCCATGCCTGCGGGCCCGGCCGCACGCGAAAGTTCGGCGATAAGCTCTATGCGGACAAATGGGTCGCTATGCGTTTCCTCATGCGCCAGAATATCGAACGCCATGGCATGCAGTGCATCGCCCGCCAGCACGGCTGTTGATTCATCAAAGGCGCGGTGCACCGTTGGTTTGCCACGGCGCATGTCGTCGTCATCCATCGACGGCAGATCATCGTGGATCAACGAATAAACATGAATGGCCTCGACGGCGGCGGCGGCGCGCAATGCGCATTCCGAATCGACCGAAAATAGCCGCGCGCTAGCACTGACCAACAGCGGGCGCAGCCTTTTGCCGCCTCCAATGGCCGCATATCGCATCGCCTCGAATAATTTGGCACGGGCATCGCCCGGCACAGTCAAAATCGTATCGAAATAGCGATCAATATCCGCCGAAATTTGCGCTACTTCGCGATTGAGCAGCAAAAAGGAAACGGGGCATTGTTCAGCCACCTTAACTACCATCGAACGGCGCAACGCCTTGTGCTTTGCCATCGGCCGACAATTTTATCCGCTCTATCCGCGCCTCGGCGTCGCGCAGCCGCGCATCGCAATGCCCCTTGAGCAAGGTCGCGCGCTCATAAAGCGATATCGCCGCATCGAGCGGCACCGCGCCCTCTTCCAACTGGCGCACAATGTGGCCAAGCTCTTCTAATGCGGCCTCAAAAGTCAACGTGGATAGATCGGGTGTTACAGCATCGCTCATCACACTGTTGTGGCTGCATGACAGGCTTTGGTCAAGCCAGTCGACAGCAGTATTGCCGACTGTCAGGGCCACACGCTTGCTCATGCGCACAGCATTGCTATGCTCCACTGATAGCGGGGGAGAATCAGACATGTTCATCGGCCATTGGGCACCAGCATTAATAGCCGCAGCGCACCCAAAAGCGCCAAAATTAGGCACTTTATTTCTGGCTGGGCAGCTTGTGGATTGGGCCTTTTTCGCTTTTGTACTGACCGGCATAGAACATATGCGGATAACGCCCGGCACCAGCGTGATGAACCCGATGGACCTCTATCACATGCCCTATACGCATAGCTTGCTGGGCAGCGCCATTTGGGCCGCGGGTTTTGCCGCGCTGATTTGGCTGGTGACAAAAAACCGCACTGGGGCCATCATCGGCGGTGTGATCGTATTATCGCACTGGTTCCTCGATCTGCTCGTCCATGTTCCAGACCTGACACTATGGGGCAGTCCGCCCAAATTAGGGTTGGGCCTGTGGAATCACCCCGCGATTGAAATGCCGCTGGAATTGGGCCTGACCTTTGGCGCACTCATCTGGTTCATCATGAAAACCCGCGCGGTAAACAGCATGGGGCGAATCGCTCCGGCGGTGCTGGGGCTGTTGTTGCTGACCATCCAGATCATCAACTGGTTTGGCCCGCCGCCCGAACAGCCCAATGCCAGCGCGGCAATGCTCGTATTTGGCATCTACGGCCTGATGAGCATCATAGCCTGGTGGGTGGCGCGCAACCGCAGTGGCGCTACATGACATTGGCCGGCTGGCGGCGGCGGGTCTATATTGAACTCGACCCGGCGGCGCGGAGCAAATCGGGACTTTCATACACAAACCTTGCTCTGCTGCTCCTGATCATCGCCGCCGTCATTACCGCGATTATCGAAACCGAACCGATGGTCATGACCGGCCACGAAACACTGTTCGCGCGGTTACAGATCATCTTCGGCCTGATTTTCGGTGTCGAATATCTGATGCGCATCTGGGTGGCCGCCGAAACACCCGACTCAGGAGGTGATGGCATAACCGCCTGGACCAAGCGCTGGCATTTCATCCGCAGCCCGAGCGCAATCATCGACCTGGTGGTGGTGCTGGCCTCGCTGATGCCGCTGATCACCGGCAATACCGCGGCGCTGCGCCTGTTACGGCTGGTGCGGATTATTGGGCTGGCGCGGCTGGGGCGGCTTTCGGCGGCAATGCGCGAAATCGGACGCGCAGTCCATTCGCGGCGTTACGAGCTGGCGGTAACCGCCGGGCTTGCGACCATCCTCATCACCTTCGGCGCGACCAGCCTTTATTGGCTCGAGGGTGACATTCAACCCGACAAATTCGGCAGTATCCCCCGCGCGTTGTGGTGGGCGGTGGTGACGATCACCACCATCGGCTATGGTGATGCCTTCCCGATCACGGCCCTTGGCAAAATGGCTGCAACGGTGGTTGCGGTGGCGGGCATTGGCCTCATCGCCATGCCGACCGGAATCCTTGCATCTGCGTTCAGCGACGCCATGCAAAAACACCATGGAGCCGATGGCATCGATTGATCTAAATCAATGACGCCGCCACGCCATTAATTGACACCGCTGTCAGTGAGGCCTGCGATTAGGCTTTTGACGGGTCGATTGCATGGCAAAAATAACGTATATCGAAACCAATGGAACGGCGCGCGAATTAGACGTCAGGAGCGGTGTTTCGATCGCAGAAGGCGCCATCAGCAACGCGGTTCCGGGGATTGAGGGTGATTGCGGCGGCGGCTGTGCGTGCGCCACCTGCCATGTCTATGTCGCCGACGAATGGGCGGAGCGCCTCACCCCGCCCGACGAGCTTGAAACGCTCATGCTCGGTTTTGCTTTTGACGTGCGGCCCAACAGCCGCCTCGCCTGCCAGATTAAGGCGTCCGACGACCTAGATGGACTGATCGTCCACACCCCCGCGCGCCAATATTAAACCGCAAAATTGGATCAAAATTGAGAGGAAAGGGAGAGAGACAATGACGACGCTGGAAATGGATACCGCCAAAGCGCTGGCAAACTCGGCCAAACCGCGCGGCGACTGGAAAGTCACGATGAACCCCGACGACCTCTATAAAAATCCGATGAATATCGCCTGGTCTTTCGATTATTTCCTGTCGGGTGACAAGGTGGAAGACCTCTATAAACGCGCGAAGCACGATCAATGGAACAGCGATGTCCTGTTGCCCTGGGATACGGTTGTCGATCCATCCAAGCCGATGATAGACGACGCTTCGAACATGTATCATCGCATGCCATTTTTCGCCAAACTGTCGCAATCACAACGCGAAACCTTTACCGCGCATTCGACCGCGCAATTGCTGTCGCAATTTCTGCATGGCGAACAAGGCGCGTTGATGACCGCCGCCTGTGTGACGCATTCGGTGCCCGACACCACCGCCAAACTTTATGCCGCGACGCAAACGATGGACGAGGCGCGCCACGTCGAAGTTTACGCAAAATATTGCGACAAAGTGGCCATTATCTACCCGATGTCACCGTGGCTCAAACAGTTGATCGACGCGACACTCCAGTCTGACCGCTATGAAAAGGTCATGATCGGCATGAACATGATTGTCGAAGGGCTGGCGCTGGGCGCATTCAACAATATGTATCGCTCAACGCAATGCGAATTGCTCAAGCAATTAACGTTCAACGTCATGCGCGACGAGAGCCGCCATGTCTCATTCGGCCACGCCTATCTGGGGCCAGTGATCGCCGCGCTCCACCCCGATGAGGTTGAAGACCTGGCCGATTTCGCGTTCCAGGCGGTCAGCATCCTCGCCGGCACGGTGCAGCAAAACACATTGGCGAGCCGCGTTGATCCCGGGTTTTTACAAGTCCTGGACAATAGTAATATCGACGCCGAAGATTTTTTCAAAGGCGTTGCGGATGCAAAGGACCAGGGATTCACGCCAGAGTTGCCACCGGGGCAAATCCATTCGCTCAAGGATTTGATGCTGCCGGCACTGGCGCGTGTTGGCCTGCTCACGCCAGCCGCGCGCGCAAAATATACGGCGGCGGGGATTCCCTTGTTCGATGACCCAACCGTGTTGATGGCGATGGAGGGTGGGCATCCCGTCGCGGCGTGAATAGCATAAAGAATAAATAGGGACTGTCCCTATTTAATATGCGCCACTTTGCTGTGCGGACGACCGCGCGGGCGGGCATCTGGAACGCCCAAGGACTGGCGCCACCCGCTGTCGCCCAGTGGGATACCAGAGCGTAAGGCCGTCTCTATGATCGCGGTAGCGCCAGGGCCCTCACCAGCCGCTTCAAGGCCATGCAACAGCATGGCCCGCCAATTAGCAATATGTTGCCCCAATATTGCAACATTGGTCAGGCGATCATCGATCATGTGGATGTGCGCTCTGGCACTGGACCAGGCCCAATCTTCCGCGCGGTCAACCATGCCGGCAGCTACAGGGTTATTCTCAATATACCGCACAGCGACCATCAAATGCGCATCATCCATAGGATAGCTTTTGAATCTGCCCTCGAATAAATGGCCCGTTTGGCCCTGTGCACGATTAATTCGCTGCGAATACACTGTGTGAAGGCGCGAAAGCGGTGCGCGCAGCCCATCACAATCACGCGGCACCAGGATGAGATGAACATGGTTGTCCATCAAACACCAGGCGAGGCACTCTGTGCCGCTTGCCGCACACATTTTTGCTAACATCTCTATGTAAAAACGACGGTCGGAATCGCAGTAAAACAGGCGCTGCCTGCGATTTCCTCGCTGCACCACATGATGCGGTACATCGGGAACAATATATCGCGCAGCACGAGGCATTTCACACTCCGACGCCCATAAACAGGCATAAATAGGGACAGTCCCTATTTAACTGCTAATTGATAGTGGATAGGGCGGCAATAAACAATTCAATAATTAAATGGGGACTGTCCCTATTTATGGGTCCTAGGCGAGCGCGCTCGCGCCCGCTAAGGCGCGGGCATGACTGATGCCCCAAGCCCCATCACCCCGCAGATTGTCGCCGACCATGGCCTGTCAGTGGATGAATATGCCAATGTCCTCCACGCGCTTGGCCGCGAGCCTAACCTAATTGAGCTTGGCATCTTTTCGGTAATGTGGTCCGAGCATTGCAGCTATAAATCGTCGCGGCTCCACCTCAAGAAACTCCCGACAGAGGCGCCGTGGGTCATCTGCGGGCCGGGCGAGAATGCTGGCGTGATAGACATTGGCGAGGGCCCGGACGGGACAAGGCTCGCAGCGATTTTCAAGATGGAGTCGCACAACCACCCTAGCTATATCGAACCCTATCAGGGCGCAGCGACCGGTGTTGGCGGCATTTTGCGCGATGTCTTCACCATGGGCGCGCGGCCCATCGCCAATCTCAACGCGCTCAGGTTTGGCTCGCCCGATCACCCCAAAATGCGTCATTTGATCAGCGGCGTTGTCCACGGCATTGGCGGCTATGGCAATTGCGTCGGCGTGCCGACGGTTGGCGGTGAGGTTAATTTCCACAGCGCCTATGACGGCAATATCCTGGTCAACGCGATGACGGTGGGCGTCGCCGAGCAGGACAAGATATTTTATTCGGCCGCATCTGGCGTTGGTAACCCGATCGTCTATGTCGGGTCCAAAACCGGGCGCGACGGCATCCACGGCGCGACCATGGCCAGCGCCGATTTTGCCGAGGGCGATGAAGACAAGCGCCCCACCGTCCAAGTTGGCGACCCGTTCACCGAAAAATTGCTGATCGAGGCGTGCCTGGAGCTGATGAGCTCGGACGCGATTGTCGCGATACAGGATATGGGCGCGGCGGGCCTCACCAGTTCCGCCGTCGAAATGGCGAGCAAGGGCGGTGTTGGCATCCACCTTGTTATGGACGATGTGCCACAGCGCGAAAGCGGCATGAGCGCATACGAGATGATGCTGTCCGAAAGCCAGGAACGGATGCTGATGGTGCTGAAACCTGGGCGCGAAGATTTTGCCGCTGCGATCTTCGCCAAGTGGGAGCTCGACTTTGCCGTCATCGGCACCGTCACCGAAGCTTTAGCCGATGGGGGGCATTTGGTGCTCGAACATCATGGCGCGATCGTCTGCGATATTCCGCTGGCCCCGCTCGCCGACGATGCCCCGCTTTATGATCGCCCGCATATGACACAAGCTGACTATAAGGCGTGGGCCAATGTCGCGCCGCTCGGCGACATCCCCGAGACCACCGACATCGCGGCCGATCTGCTCAAGCTGATGGCCAGCCCAGACATTGCCTCGCGCCGCTGGATATGGGAGCAATATGACAATAAGGTCGGCGGCGACACGGTGATGCCGCCAGGCGGCGACGCGGCGTTGGTCCGCGTCCATGGCACCGACAAGGCGCTGGCGATGACCACCGATTGCAACCCGCGCTATTGCTATGCCGACCCGGTGGAGGGGGGCAAACAGGCGGTGGCCGAGGCGTATCGCAACCTGTCCGCAGTGGGCGCGACCCCGCTCGCAATCACCAACTGCCTCAATTTCGGCAACCCGCAACGCCCCGAAATCATGGCACAGATTGTCGGCTGTCTGGAGGGCATGAGCGAAGCGTGCATCGCGCTCGACTTCCCCATCGTGAGCGGGAATGTCAGCCTGTATAATGAGAGCAAGGCGACGGGTGGAGGCAGCGCGATTTTGCCGACGCCAGCGATTGGCGCGGTCGGGCTGATCCAAGACTGGCGCAAGGCGGTGGGGATTGGGTTTGCGCACGACCGCAGCAGCTTGTGGCTGATCGGCGGCGACATCAACCACAACTGCCTCGGTCAATCGACTTGGCTACGCGAGGTTCACGGTCGTGAGGACGGGGAGCCGCCGTGCGTCGATCTAGTCGCTGAACGCCGCGCCGCAGACGTAGTTCGTCATGCCATCACCCACAATTGGGTAAAATCAGTGCACGACGTATCAGACGGCGGATTACTTGTCGCACTCGCCGAAATGGCGCTCGCTAGTAGAATGGGTGTGTCACTTGAAACAGGGCATATCTATGAGATCGCAAGCCTGACACATGTATTGTTCGGAGAGGCTCAAGGCCGTTACATCGTTGAAGTCGAAGACATTGAAGACTACCGAGTCCATGAATTCGCTTCTCAAGCGGGCCTCGGAGCTGCTTTTCTCGGCTATACAGGTGGCGACAGCATCGAGATTGGCGATTTTGGCGAGTTTTGTAACATCCCCCTCGCCGACCTCCGCGCGGCGCACGAAGGCTTCTTTCCCAATCTGATGGGGGCGGATGCAGCTTTGGCGTAACAAGCCCCTCCGCTGTGCTGGCGGGAAAATATCTTCGTCATGCTGAACTTGGTTCAGCATCCAGGATGTAAAGGTCGGTTTGTTTTTCTGGACCCTGAATCAAGTTCAGGGTGACGAATAATGCTTTACGCCGCAGCCACGCGAGGCTCTTGTTTTGCCGCGATTTCCGAGTCGTTCGGTGATTCCACTTCACTCGAAATCACTCTAAGGAAATTATAGGGGTCGATGCCGCGCCCGCGATAGGCGGCATGCGCTTGGGTATAAAGCGTCGGCACCGTAATCCCCAGCCGCGCCCGCGCTTCCTCCAACGGTTCGGCGAGCAGCGCGACTATGTCCTGATCGACGATTTGCGCCGCAGCCTTGCCGCACCGCTGCCCCTGGCGGATCGCGCCGAGCACCGGCGCATCGGCCTTGACCCGCCGTTTCAGCTCCCACCCACCGGCATAGGCGATGAACAGGCTGCCCCGCTCGGGCGATTGGCCATAGGAAAAGCCGAGCACGCATTGTTCGCCCAGCGGGTCGCGGCCATAGCCGGTCAACACATGAAACAAATCGTGCGTGTCGCGCCTGCGGTTAGCATACCATTGCAGCTGATCGTCATAGATGGGTCGTCCGGCGCGCATCTTCGCGCTTTCGGCAACCAGGCCCGCCGCAGAGAGCCCCTCGCGCACCATAAAATCGACATAGGCTCGGCCCACCGACCCTGCGGGCAATTTCATCAGCGTCGCATGATCGTCGAGCAGCGGCGGCAGATAAGGCTCGCTCGCCATCAGCCGCTGGCCCGTCTCACTCTCGATAAACGCCTTGGCGGTTGGGACAAAATGCTTGCTCGGCAGGCATTCATAGATGCGGAACACCTGTTCGGTATCTTCCTTGTTCGCAATCAATTTGCGAAAATGCCCCATCGCCTTGTACGGACGAAAGCGCGGGGCGGGGCGGGCGGGGTCGCGAAAAACAGTGGGGGTCATGTCCGCATAAATAGCCGTGTTGACATAAATGTCAATAGCGTGCGGGTTGCGTTCAGGCACCTTTCCCATCACAAAGCGATTTATGACGCCCGGGCAGAGGAGCATGCCTTTTACAGCGGCAAAACGCCACAGGAATGAGAGTTACGGTGACAGGGGAATTATGGTGCCAGTTTACTCAATAAACTATCCCCCCTTCGGCCCTCATTCCATCGTTTTGATAATCGCTGAAAAATCGAGCCCGCCATTCCCGGCATCGGCGAACGCCTGGTAAAGCTCGGCCGCGCGCGCACCCATTGGCGTATTGGCCCCGCTCTCTCGCGCGGCGTCCATCGCCAACAGCAAATCCTTGAGCATCAGCGCAGTGGCAAAACCGCCCGCATAGCCATTGTCCGCCGGGCTTTGCGGGCCGACACCGGGCAATGGGCAATAACTGGTCATCGACCAGCATTGACCCGATGCCTTGGATGCAATGTCGTAAAAAACCTGCGGGTCGAGGCCGAGTTTTTGCGCCATCACAAAGGTTTCGCAGGTCGCGATCATCGACGCACCGAGCAGCATGTTGTTGCAGATTTTCGCCGCCTGCCCCGCGCCCGCCGCGCCGGCATGGATCACCGCCTTGCCCATGGCGGAGAGGATCGGCTCAGCGCGCGCGAACGCAGACGTGCTGCCGCCAACCATGAAGGTCAGCGTGCCCGCATTCGCCGCCGCAATCCCGCCAGACACCGGCGCATCGACCATCGCATAGCCCGCCGCCGCCGCTGCGCCCTCTACGCTGCGTGCAGTCGCGACGTCGATGGTTGAACAATCGAGCAGCAGTGCCGATGCGGGTGCGTGGCCGATCACGTCACCCCGATATACGGCGTCCACAATCTTGCCATTGGGCAGCATGGTGACGACTGCCTCGGCCCCCTCCACTGCTTCGCGCACGCTGGTGAAGGTCGCGCAGCCCGCTTTGCCAGCGCGCGCCAGCGCCTCATCGCTCAGGTCGAACGCGCGGACATCATGCCCCGCGTGCGCGAGGTTCGCGGCCATCCCGCCGCCCATATTCCCAAGGCCTATGAATGCGATAATGGTCATTGGACGGGTTCCTCGAGCGGAGCGTCACCCAAAATGACATCCCACCCATAATTATAGTGGCGGACGCAGCCTGTTGGCGTTGAATCACTGTACGTAATCCGTCGAACCATTGGAAGATCCATTTCATTGCCGAGAATGGCTGTACCTGAAATATCAGCACTCAATTCTCGCACACCGTCGGAATAGTCAGTCGGCGTGAAAAGGCCATATTTCCACTCACCGCCGCGACGCACGCGATAATATCTACTTCGGCCTCGGCGATAGACAAGCTCGCCCTCTTCTCTGTCATAACGCCAGCTGTCGCCCAACGTTACGTCGACAAAGCCTTCCGCCCCCAAAACACGCACGATCCCTCGATGAATGCCGGAATATTGTAGATAGGCATGCTCACCGCCCAGTAAATCGATTGATACGTTTGAAATACACACCCGTGCGGGGCCAGCTGTGTGGAAATCTTCGGCTGTACCGAGTGACTGGTTGTTCACCGTGGTCGGATTCTCGACTTGAGCCGCCAATAAGAAGAGTGAAATCAACATCCCCTCACCCCATTGTCGGGATGACAAAGGCATTCGCTCCATCGCCGCCCCCGCCCGAACCATCGGGCCAGCGCGCGGTCACGGTCTTGACCTTGGTCCAGAACTTGACCCCTTCCATGCCGTGCTGGTTGGTGTCGCCGAACGCGCTGCGTTTCCACCCGCCA
>JBEBJX010000059.1:0-13231 GCA_040079655.1 Sphingopyxis sp.
CGCCAAAGAAAGCGCGGCTCGCAATGACAATTCAATCAAACGTTATAACGTTCCAGAAAACGCCGCGCTCGTTTACGAGTGGGAAAGGCCCAGAGAAAATGCCTCCACCATGGCGGCGGGCACCCGTATCGGTCGGCCACTGGCGCGGTCCACCAGCGCCCATGTGGTTAGGGCAGTGACGTGGCGCAGTCCATTATTGCCGATAAACACGATATTACGATCAAATTTTGCCCCTATTGCACGATCAGCGACCCAGCTATGTGCGGTAACAGACTGACCCAGAGTGAGCGGGCGGTGGTAATCAATTGCGTGCCGCACCACCACCCAGATATAGCGCGCCTGCTCCGCGACGCTGGCCCGCGCGGCCCAATGCGCTTCGGCAACGGCTTGGATCCACTGCACCCAGACCGCGTTGTTCACATGGCCCAGCGCGTCGATAGTGCCTGCTCCTGCCACAAATGGCACGGTAAAAGCGTGGGCCGGGACAGCCAAAGATTCAGCCATCTTTGTTATGATAGCCCTTCAGCTCATCGCCCGTCAGCGTGGCGACGTGGAGCACGTTGGTGGAGCCAGGAGTGCCGAACGGAACGCCCGCCATCATGATCAGCTTTGCCCCTGCTTTCGCAAAGCCATGACGCAGAGCCATGCGGCGGCCCTTGCCGATCATTTCCTCGAAACTGCCGATGTCGCGTGTGTGGACGGCATGCGCGCCCCACAGCAAGCCCATCCGCCGCGCTGCATCAAGCTTTGGCGTCAGCACCAATATCGGCACCTCGGGCCGCTCGCGCGAAATGCGCCGCGCCGTTGAGCCTGTGCCGGTGAAACAGACGATGGCCTCCGCACCGACTATTCCGGTCACGCTTGCTGCGGCTTCGGATAAAGCATCGGCGGTGGTCGCATCGGCCTTGGTTTCGGTAAAGTGGATCCGCGCTCGATAACCAGGGTCGGCCTCAACCGACTTGGCAATACGGTCCATGATTGACACGGCCTCTAGAGGCCATGCTCCGGCCGCCGTTTCTGCGGATAACATCACCGCATCGGCTCCATCGTAAACGGCGGTGGCGACGTCGGACACTTCGGCGCGGGTTGGCGACGGCGAGGTAATCATCGATTCGAGCATTTGCGTGGCGACGATCACCGGCTTGCCCATTGCGCGGGCAGTGGCGACGATGCGTTTTTGCGCGGGCGGCACTTGCTCGGGTGGCAGTTCGACCCCCAAATCGCCGCGCGCGACCATACAGGCATCGGCCAGCTCAAGGATTTCCTCGAGCCGCGCCAGCCCTTGTGGTTTTTCAAACTTGACCAAAACCCCTGCGCGTCCACGAATGAGCGTTCGCGCTTCGGCGACATCTTCGGGTCGCTGAACGAACGACAGGGCAATCCAGTCAACATGATGGTCGAGCGCGAATGCCAGATCTTGCCTGTCTTTTTCGGTGAGGGCAGCCAGGGGCACAACATTGTCGGGCAGGTTGACGCCCTTGCGGTCTGACAGTGCCCCACCAACTTCGACAATCGTTTCAACACGGTCGCCATGGCATGTGGCCGCGCGAAGCACCAATTTACCATCGTCGAGCAACAGCCGCGCACCAGGCGTGAGTGATTCGAGGATTTCAGGGTGCGGCAGTTGAACGCGGGTGGCGTCGCCCAGCGCAGCATCACTATCGAGCGAAAAGCGCTGTCCCGTTTCCAGCATAACAGGCGCTGCAGCAAATTTACCCACACGCAATTTTGGCCCCTGCAAATCGGCAAGGATAGTGGTGGGGCGGCCCAATTCTTTTTCCAGGCTGCGGATAGCCGAGATGTTGGCGGCGTGCATGGCGTGGTCGCCATGGCTCATATTGATGCGAAACGCATCTGCTCCTGCCAAAAACAGCTTGGTGATCATTTCGACCCCACTCGATGCAGGGCCTAAGGTCGCCAAAATGCGAACCCTGCGCCCACGCGGTGCAATTTGTTGAACCACAAACATCCCTTCACATTAGCAAGGTTGTGGCATGACGCAGGCGTCGCGTCATGGCAAGTGGCATAGCTATTCGCTTTGCTCTGGCGAAGCGGATGCATCGCGGCTAAGCGCAGCCTTTCCGATTCTCTTGACCGAAAGTTCATCCCCCATGACCGACGCCGAAGCCACCACCACCGACCAGAAATTGCGCCTGTTTATCGAGCGTATCGAGCGGCTGGAGGAAGAGAAAAAGGGCATCGCCGATGACATTCGCGACGTTTACAGCGAGGCCAAGAGCCAGGGCTATGACGCCAAAATCATGCGGCAAATCGTGCGTTTACGCAAAATGTCTCTCAATGACCGGCAAGAGATGGAAGCGATCCTCGATACCTATAAAGCTGCGCTGGGCCTGGGGTGATGCGAATTCGCGCGGCAACCGCTGACGATGCTGCGCGCTGCTCGGAGATATACGCGCCCTACGTTAGTGATAGCTGGGTCAGTTTTGAACTCGCTCCACCAGATTCCACCGAAATGGCGCGGCGTATCGTCAGCTACGGGGAGAGCCACGGCTGGCTTGTAGCGGAAGAAGGCGGGGTCATCATTGGCTATGCCTATGCCAGCCCGCATCGCACACGCGAAGCTTATGGGACCTCGGTCGATGTGGCGATCTATGTTGCTGATAGCCATGTCCGGAGTGGTGTTGGTCGCGCACTCTATACGCATTTGTTCGCGCTGCTGACCGACCGTGGCTTTCATGCGGCATTCGCTGGTATCGCGCTGCCCAACGACGCAAGTATCGCGCTGCACGAGGCGATGGGCTTCTCTCCGGTTGGCATCTATCGTGAAGTGGGGTGGAAAATGGGGAACTGGCGCGATGTCGGCTGGTGGCAGCGGTTGCTCTAAACCCGTCGCATGCGCTAGGGCGTGCAAAATCCACTTCAACGATGATAGAAACACCCCATGGCAGGCCACAGCAAGTTCAAGAACATCATGTACCGCAAGGGCGCGCAGGACAAAAAGCGCTCTACCGCGTTCAGCAAGTTCAGCCGCGAAATCACGGTCGCCGCGAAATCGGGAATGCCCGACCCCGATCATAATCCGCGGCTGCGCTCGGCCGTCATCGCGGCGCGGCAAGGCGGTATGCCCAAGGATAATATCCAGCGCGCGATCGATAAAGCGGCGGGCGGCGACGCGGATAATTACGAAGAAATGCGCTACGAGGGCTATGGCCCGGCGGGCATCGCGATCATCGTCGAGGCGCTGACCGACAATCGCAACCGCACCGCCACCAACGTTCGCACCGCGTTCAGCAAGAATGGCGGTAACCTCGGTGCTTCCGGATCTGTCGCACATGGATTCGACCGCCTAGGTCTCATCACATACGGCATTGCGGTTGGTGACGAGGACAAGGTGATGGAGGCCGCGCTCGATGCCGGGGCCGATGACATTGAGTCGAGCGATGATGGCCACGAAATTTGGACCGCGGTTGAGACGCTGCACGAGGTTGGCAAATCGCTCGAAGCATCGCTGGGTGAGCCCGCGTCTGCCAAGCTCGCCTGGCGACCGACGGTGATTGCCAGCGTCGATGACCTCTCGATAGCGCAGACATTGATGAAGCTGATCGACACGCTTGAGGATGATGACGATGTCCAGACGGTTTGGGGCAATTATGAGGTCAGCGACGCGGTGATGGAGCAGCTCGGCTGACCATCATCCTCGGCCTTGACCCTGGGCTTGGCACCACCGGCTGGGGCGTCATTCGCGCGACGGGCAACCGCCTCATCCATATCGCCAATGGCCAGATCAAGACCGATGCCAAGGCGCCGCTGCCCGCACGGTTGGTGGCGATTGATGCCGCGCTTGTCGCCATTATCGCCGCGCATGGCCCGCAAACCGCGGCGGTCGAGGAAGTGTTCGTCAACGACAATCCGCAATCGACACTCAAGCTCGCGCACGCGCGCGGTGTGGTGCTGCTCTGTGCGGCGCGCGGTGGGCTTGATGTGGGCGAATATGCCCCGCGCCTCGTCAAAAAAGCGATTACCGGCGTCGGCAATGCCGCCAAGGATCAGATGCGCTTCATGGTCGAGCGGCTGCTGCCCGGTGTGACCATAGCGGGCCCGGATGCGGCCGACGCGCTGGCGGTGGCGATCTGCCACGCGCATCATGGGAAATCAGCATAACTGTTCCCTTTTCATTCCAAAGGCGCTATTGGCAATGTCATGATCGCCAAACTCACCGGAAAGCTTGACAGCTGGGGCGCGGGCCATGCAGTCATCGACGTTGCTGGCGTCGGCTATCTGGTCGAGGCGTCGGCGCGCACATTGAGCGCTATCGGCATTGTCGGCGATGAAGTGACGGTCCATACCGAAATGCTGGTCGGTGAGGATTTTCTGCGCCTCATCGGCTTTGCATCGGCCGAAGAACGCGACTGGTTTCGGCTGCTGACCAGCGTCCAAGGGGTGGGCGGCAAAGTGGCGCTCGCCATCCTCTCGGCGATGGAGCCCGCCGAAATACAACGCGCGATTGCTGGCGGCGATGCGGCGATGATCGCGCGGGCGAACGGCGTCGGGCCGAAACTGGCGCAGCGGATCTGCAACGAATTGCGCGATAAGGCGGGGAGCGTGGCGACGAGCGCATTGGGCATCGGGGCGGTGAACCTTGCGGAAGGCGCGGGCGGGGTGCTGGCCGATGCGCTGGCGGCGCTTGGCTCGCTGGGCTTCAAACCGGCGGAGGCGAGCGCGGCGGTCGGCGCGGCGGATGCGGAGCTGGGTGCCGATGCGACATTGGACGCGCTGGTGCGGCTGGCTTTGCGAAAGGCGGCGCGGTGAATCGTCGTGCGAAAATCTATAATAGCTCGACAATTTCGCGCGATATGCTATATCCTGGCTATGTCCCAGCTAAATGTCTCGATTCCGCCCGCGCTCAAAAACTGGATCCACACGCGTGTCACCGAAGGCCGCTATTCAAGCGCCAGCGACTATGTGCGTGACCTGATCCGTCGGGATCAGGAATCCGAACCCGACGATGTCGAATGGGTAAAGGCGATGCTGGCCGAGGGTGAGGCGTCGGGGATATCGGACGAAGTACCGGAAACGATCATTGAGAACATTATCGCCAGACGGCGGGCAAGGTGTGGCTGAAGTTTCCTTTTCGAATGCTGCCGTTGCAGATTTGAGTGCAATCGACGAATATAGTCTTGCACAATTCGGAGAGGAAACAGGCGAAGCCTATATGCACGGTTTCGACGAGGACTTTGCGCTTTTGCAGGAATATCCTCTCGCGGGCAGAGCGGCGCCCGAATACGGCAAAGCCTATCGCTGTCTGGTTCACCGCAGGCATCGCATTATCTATACAGTCAAGAAAGATGTAGTCCGCATTGTTCGGATACTGCACCATGCGATGGATGCGAAGCGGGCGTTGAAGGGGGCGGGGAAGTGACTTTTCGGACGGCCTGGTTGCTGCCGATCATTTTGCTGCTTCCGTTCTTGCTGACGGCGTTGTGGATGCACAGCGCAGAACAGGATTGGGCATGGGTGAAATTGATAGACCGCAGACCATTCTGGACTTGGACGGTAGTTGGCTTAGCCATCCTGCTGGGCGCGTCCTTCATCCAATGGCTCGACTGGCAACTAAATTATAAAGTCGCGCTGACCATCGTATATGTGTCGGTGATGCCTTTGCTCATTATTTGGTTTGCGCTGCTTTACGCCTGTGTGATATTCCGTGACTGCCTTTAGCCGATGACCACCGACGCCACCCACCTCACCACGCCCGCGCGCACCCCCGAAGATGCAGACGCGGCGCTGCGCCCAAAATCGCTCGACGAGTTTGTCGGGCAGGCAGCAGCGCGCGAGAATCTGCGGGTGTTTATCGCGGCGGCGAAAGCGCGCGGAGAGCCGCTCGACCATGTGCTGTTCTTTGGCCCGCCCGGGCTTGGCAAGACAACACTGGCGGGCATCATGGCGCGCGAAATGGGGGTTGGCTTTCGCGCCACATCGGGCCCGGTCATCGCCAAATCGGGCGATCTTGCGGCGCTGCTCACCAATTTGGAGGATGGCGACGTCCTGTTCATCGACGAGATTCATCGGCTTGCGCCCGCGGTCGAGGAAATTCTCTATCCAGCGATGGAGGACCGCGCGCTCGACATCATGATCGGTGAAGGACCGTCAGCGCGCTCGATCCGCATCGACCTGCCGCGCTTTACGCTGGTCGGGGCGACGACGCGCGCGGGACTGTTGACCACCCCGCTGCGCGACCGTTTCGGCATTCCGGTGCGGCTCAATTTTTATTCACACGCCGAGCTGGAACAAGTGATCCGCCGCGCCGCCGGATTGCTCGGCCTTGCCATCGCCGATGATGGCGCGCGCGAGATTGCGCGGCGTGCGCGCGGCACCCCGCGCATCGCTGGGCGGCTGTTGCGCCGCGTGCGCGATTTTGCCCATGCGGCGGGTGCCGATATGGTCGATGCGGCGATGGCTGATGGCGCGCTTAATCGGCTCGAGGTTGACGCGCTCGGCCTCGATGCGATGGATCGGCGGTATCTCACCATGATCGCTGATATTTATTGCGGCGGGCCTGTCGGGGTAGAGGCGCTCGCCGCTGGCCTCAGCGAACCGCGCGACACGATCGAGGATGTGGTCGAGCCCTATCTGCTGCAACTCGGGCTGATTGCCCGCACCGCGCGCGGCCGCGCCTTGAATGGCCCGGGGTGGAAACATCTGGGGTTGGAACCGCCAGCGGGTGCGCAAGACACCCTATTCGACGAAAAATGACCGCCTCATTTCTATGAAGCATGCGATGAGCAGCCTCTCCTTTCACATGCCCTTTGCATCCAGCGTATTACTGGGTTAGATCAGTGAAATGACCGACGAAGACACACTCCCCATCCAACCCGTTGAACCAGGTTATCGGACCGTATTGCGGGTTCATGCGCTGATGCTCGCGGCCCCCCTCGCACTCGCTGCGATAGTTGCCGATCAATTGTTGCTGCGTAAAAATGACTTGCCTTGGGGATTTCTGAGCGTTTTCGCGGTGCTGGCCGTACTCATATGGGTGGTCGGTGTGCCCGGGCGCAAATATCAACGCCTTGGCTATGCGATGGGAGCAGATGCTTTGCGCGTGGTGCGCGGTATGATGTTTCACACTGATACGGTAGTGCCATTTGTGCGGGTTCAGCATATCGATGTGGGCGCAGGGCCGATTGAGCGGATGGCGGGGGTGGCGCATCTGGTGGTGCACACGGCGGGGGCACATAACAGCATTGTGACGCTGCCAGGCCTGAACCGCGAGGCAGCGATGGCGATGCGCGATACCATCCGTGCGCAGATACAGACCGATTTTGCATGAGTGCACCGAGCGATAGCGCGCCATTGCAGATGGGTGAGGTGCGGCGGCTACACCCGCTTGCTCTGGTGCTGGGCCTGGCCAAAATTGGCCCGCAGATGGTCAATTTCCTCCCCGCGCTGATCGGGATCGGCGTGACTGGGCAATGGTATCTGATCGTGCCCGCGCTTGGTCTGTTTGCCCTTGCCATAGTGGGTTATACTTGGGCGGCATGGGCGCGCTTCACCTGGCGTGTCGACGAGGATGATATCGCAATTTCGAGCGGTATCTTCAGTCGGAACGACCGCACCATTCCATTTGATCGCATTCAAGATGTGTCGATTGAGCAGGGGTTGCTGGCGCGAATGCTCGGGCTTGCCAAGGTCGGGTTCGAGACGGGTAGCGCGGAAAGCGACAAAAAAGACGGCGGTAAGCTGAATGCGATCGCGATGGCTGATGCGCAAGCTTTGCGGGAGCATATTCGAGAGCATCGGGCGGGTACGACAGTGCAAACAGTCGCTGCCGATGCTGTCGACGCACCGCCCCCGACCGAGCGCCTGTTACTGGCCATGACGCCAAAGCGGCTGGTGATCGCCGGGCTGTTCAATTTCTCGCTCGCAATCGTGGGCATTCTGCTGGGTGCGCTCAATACGTTCGACAATTTCATGCCGATCAAGCCGTTCACCTATGATTTCTGGCTCGATCTGGTGCGTGGGACTGCGTTGGAAAGCTGGGTGATGGCGCACCGATGGCTGGCTATAGTTGGCGGGGTGGCAAGCGCGATTGCCATTGGGCTGGCGGCGGGGGTCATCCGCACCGTGGTCAAAGAATGGGGATTCCGACTGGAACGCACGGCGCGCGGGTTTCGGCGCACCCGCGGGTTGACGACGCGCACCGATGTGACACTCCCGATCACGCGGGTGCAGGCGGCTATGCTGTCCACCGGCGTGCTGCGGCGCTACTTCGGCTGGTATGATGTGCGACTGCAAAGCCTTGCCAATGATGGCAAGAACGAGCCCGACCATATGGTCGCGCCGCTGGCACGATTACATGAGGCGGATGCGATATTGGCCGAGTTGGCGCTCGACCGCGCGGGCTATGAGGACGGGATTGATACGGCGGGGTGGCATCGCTCGCACCCCGTCACCATCATCTTCATCCCGCTGATTTTGATGGGTGCGAGCATCATCGCCTTTACCACCATTACCACCTTTACACCCGAACACCTCTGGGCGGTGTGGTTCCCGGCGCTTAGCGTGCCCTTCATGGCCATGATCGGCTGGTTCGATTGGCGCAATAGCCGCAGCCATTTTGACGGACGGCTGCTCCACATTACCAAGGGGGTGATGCGCCACCGTCATATCATCCTGCCCGCGCGTAATGTGCAAAGTGCGGATGTGGCGATCGGGCCGATAGAGCAGAGGTTGGGGCTTTGCTCGCTGGTGCTCGGTGTTCCCGGCGGCAGGCAAGGGCAGCATGAGGTCACGGCCATCCCGCTTGGCGATGCAAGGGCGCTGCGCACCGCGATTCTCGCTACGCGATGAGCGACGCGGCGGCGCTTGGCGTAGTGCACTCGCTAGGCGGGCAAGCATGGCGCTGGCGCACAGGCGATGCCGCAGCGGATGTGGGCACGCCCGATGATCTGGTGACGCGGATATTGTTGGCGCGCGGCTGCCCACCCGATCAGCTGGCGGCCTATCGCGACCCGACGATCCGCGCCTTCATGCCTGATCCCGCTATCTTTGCCGATATGGAACGCGCGGCAGAGCGGCTGGCACAGGCGATAAGGGCACGCGAAGATGTCGTCATTTTCGGCGATTATGATGTCGATGGCGCAACATCGGCGGCGCTCCTCCTGCGCGTGCTTGAACAGCTCGGCTTGCCATCGCGCGCCTATATTCCCGACCGGTTGCTAGAGGGCTATGGCCCATCGGCGGACGCGCTGGTCGCCTTGAAAGAAAGCGGTGCGTCGCTCGTGGTCACCGTTGACTGCGGGGCGCAGGCGTTTGAGGCGCTGAGTGCAGCACAGGCGGCGGGGCTTGAGGTGATCGTCGTCGATCATCACCAATGCACGACCGCGCTCCCCCCTGCCTATGCGCTGGTCAACCCCAACCGACTTGATGAGGGCACAGAAGCGCGCAGCCATGGCCATTTGGCGGCGGTTGGCGTGGCGTTTCTGCTCAGCGCGGCGTTGATAAGGCATATGCGGGGCCAAGGGTTTTTTGCAGACCGCTCAGAACCCGACCTGATGGCGTTGCTCGATATTGTTGCACTCGGCACGGTCGCCGATGTCGCGCGGTTGCACGGGCTCAACCGCGCGTTCGTGGCCCAGGGGCTAAAGGTGATGGCGCGGCGTGGCAATGTTGGCCTGGCGGCGCTGGGCGATGTGGCCGGGCTTAATCGCGCACCGCAGGCGCATGACCTTGGCTTTGCGCTGGGGCCGCGGATCAACGCTGGTGGGCGTGTCGGCGCCGCCGACCTTGGCGTGCGCTTGCTGACCACGCACGACCCCGCAGAGGCGCGGGCCATTGCGGCAGAGCTGAATCAACTGAACGAGGATCGCCGCGCCATCGAGGCGGCTGTAACCGAACAAGCGTTTGAGTTGGCAGCGGCAACGGGCAATGCACCGATCAGCATCATCGCCGCGCATGGCTGGCATCCCGGGGTTATTGGCATTGTGGCGAGCAGGGTCAAGGAACGGATGCGCAGGCCCGCCATCATCATCGCGCTAGACGAAGATGGCGTTGGCAAGGGTTCGGGGCGCTCGATCGACGGTGTTGATTTGGGCGCGGCGGTGATCGCGGCACGCGACGCGGGGTTGCTGGTCGCCGGCGGCGGCCACGCGATGGCGGCGGGGCTGACGGTTGCCGCAGGTGGCGTTCCGGCGCTGACCGAGTGGTTGAGCGAGCGACTGGCGGGCATTGTTGCCGAAGCAACGCATTCGCGCTTCCTCAATATCGACGCTCTTCTTTCTCCCGGCGGGGTCAATGCCGATTTCGCCGAAGCGGTAGAGCAGGGCGGCCCCTATGGTCAGGGCTGGTCACAGCCGCGCATTGCGGCGGGGCCAGTGCGCTGCGTGCGCGTTGACACGGTCGGCACGGGGCACATCCGCCTGATTGCGGCGGGGGACGATGGCAAATCGTTCAAGGGCATAGCCTTTCGTGCCGCTGACATGCCGTTGGGGCGGGCGCTGCTGGCCTTGCCATCGGGGACGCGACTGTGGCTGGCAGGGCGGGTTAAGCGCGATGATTGGACGGGGCGCGGCGCGGCCGAGCTTCACATTGATGATGCGGCATACGCGGTATGAGGCGCATAGCAGCTTGACCACGCGCTGATTTCTGCTAAGCGCGCGGCTCGCTTAGGCTCTGGCCTGAACGGCCCCATCGTCTAGCGGTTAGGACGCGGCCCTTTCACGGCTGAAACACGGGTTCGATTCCCGTTGGGGTCACCATCCCAGACATGCTGCACTCGCATTGCAAGTGTATCACGCGGCCCCTTCGTCTAGCGGTTAGGACGCGGCCCTCTCACGGCTGAAACACGGGTTCGATTCCCGTAGGGGTCACCAATTGATATCGAGGCTGATATGACCAGCAATGACGACGACTATGTCTATGACGAGGCGAGCGGCGAGTGGATGACCGCTTCCGACCTGGCGGCCAAGCGCGCGGCGGAATCATCGGTAGAGGTGCGCGACGCGGTCGGTAATATTTTGGCTGACGGCGACCAGGTAACGCTCATCAAAGATTTGGAGGTCAAAGGTGCAGGGCAGACGCTCAAACGCGGCACGCTTATCAAATCGATCAGGTTGACAGGCGATGCGCAGGAGATTGATTGCAGATTTGACGGAATAAAGGGGCTGGTGCTGCGCGCGGAGTTTGTCCGCAAGCGATAATTTGGTTATGACTACGCCATGATTCGTAGTTTTTTCAGAGTTTTACTGGCGCTGGCCTATCTATATGCAGGCATCGCGCATTTGCGGTCTCCCGCTGGTTTTCTGGCCATCACCCCCGATTGGGTGCCTTTTCCGCACCAAGTTGTCGCCATGACTGGCGTGGCAGAGATCGCCGGCGCCATCGCGCTTTTCATCCCGCGATTGCGTATCGCCGCCGCGATCGGCCTCGCGCTTTATGCGCTGTGCGTATACCCCGCCAACATCAATCATGCGGTGAATGACATCGCGATTGGCGGCAAACACCTTAGCTGGTGGTATCACGCCCCGCGGTTGGCGTTTCAGCCCGTCATTATCTGGTGGGCATTATGGGCAGGAGGGGCCACCAATTGGCCGTTTCGTCGGCCTCACGCCAATTGAATTTCGCCAGCCTCCTGCGCGATTTTCAACATCGCCGCCGCGCCGCATTGTTGCGAGCGCGCCAATGGGTTCCACCGGCCATCGGCGATGAATTTTCCGCGGTCATATTGGTCGGTAAAGCTCCATAAATAGGGGGTCGGCACACCGCGCGTGCGATAACCAAAGCCGTTATAGGCTTCTAATCGATAGAGTGTTCGCGTCAGGCTCCAATCGCTTTGGCCTGCAAAGCCCATCAGACGCAGCGCATCGATGGCGCTCGCTTCCCATCCGCTGGGCGGCAGCCAGGTCGCTGGCCGACCCGCCGGCACTTGCCGTGTGCGCGCGGTTAGTGGAAAATCGCCATTGTGCAGGTGGCCGCGAAAGTTGAAACTTGCCTCAAGCCCATGCACCGCCGCGACAAAATACCATGGAACATTGGTGACGCGGCTTACCGCTTCATAGCGCGCGCGCGACCCGCGCATCATGGTCAGGTGCCAACGCGCCTCATCTTCACGATCGGGCAACAGGCGCGCGAGCGCATATAATTCGGCATATTCGCCTTGTAATCTATCGAAATTATGGCTGCGGATCGTGGTCGGCGGCGATGAAGGCTGCAAAATGATGGGGCCTGGCTCGGGCAGGCTGAGCGGCGGCAGGTCTATTCTTGCATCGTCAACCTCTGGCGTGCCTATGTCCCCCAATTGCAGCGCGCCCCCAGAGGCATCCATTGTGCCCGATTGCCACGCCTGGGGAACGTCATGTTGGCCAGAATGCAGCCGCGCCAGCAGCGCGCCAGCTTGTTCGGCCAGGGCGGGGCGGTGCGTTTCTGCCCGGTCAATCAACGCCACCAAGCGCGGCAAGGCCAAGCGATAGAGGCTCGCTTGATCAACGGGCAATTGACGGGTTGAGGCGACGGAAAGCAGCGATAATGGCAATCGAAGCGCCTGCGCCTCGCGCTCCATACCAACGATGGATTCGACCGTCTGGACCAGTTCGTTGACTGACCCGGGCAGACCGATTTGTTGCCCGATTTGCGGCAATCGCGCTGCGATATCTCGCAGCGATTGGGCAGACGCCGCCGATGGGCCAAGAGCGGCAATGGCGGCGGCGCTCCCTAGCAATGTGCGGCGGTTTAGCTCAGCCTTCATCGACTCGACTCTCCCCATGCCGCCAGTATAGCGCAGTTCAAACACTGCGCCGAGTCTATCCCGCAGCTTGGCCCGCAGCTTGGCCCGCAGCCTGGTTATTCGCTCTCGCGGTTGCCATGATTACCAGCAGCATCATCATCAGCGCGACGCTATATTCGCTGCCCCCCGTGCCATGTTCGCCAACAAACCAGCCGAGGTGGCGATGGATGAGGATAATGCCGACGCCTGCGATGGCGAACAATCCGCTCGCCGCTACCCGAACGTAAAAGCCGAATATCATGGCGAGGCCGCCGATGATTTCCCACGCCGTAATCGCCCACACCCAGGCCTCACCAGCCGGAAAGCCAAGATTTTCCATGAAGCCGCCAAATTGCGGGATGGTGCCATTGATGATGCGCACCGCGGCATGCGCCATAAACAACCCCGCCGTGACCAGCCGCAGCAGGATGAGCGCGCGTGGTAGGGGGATAAACGGGAAATTGGTGATCCATGCGGGCATGATTTTCCTTTACAAATCAAATCATCCCCAGC
>JBEBJX010000060.1:0-12766 GCA_040079655.1 Sphingopyxis sp.
GGGATGTCGATCACCACCGGGCCAGGGCGGCCATGGGTGGCGATGTAAAATGCCTCGTGGATCACCGGGCCAAGCCGCGCCGGGTCCATCACCAGATAGTTGTGCTTGGTGCAATGGCGGGTGATGCCGACGGTGTCGCATTCCTGAAAGGCATCGGTGCCGATCAGGCTCGTCGGCACCTGTCCGGTGATGACCACCATCGGGATCGAATCCATCAGCGCATCTGTGATGCCAGTGACAGCATTGGTCGCGCCCGGGCCGGAAGTGACGAGCACGACGCCGGGTTTCCCCGTGCTGCGCGCATAGCCTTCGGCGGCGTGGGTCGCGCCTTGTTCGTGGCGGACGAGGATGTGGCGGATGGTCGGATGATTATACAGCGCGTCGTAGATCGGCAGCACCGCACCGCCTGGGTAACCGAACACCGTATCGACGCCAAGGTCGACCAGCGCCTGGACGATAATGTCCGCGCCGCACATTTCGCGCGGGGGGCGAGCAGCATCGGGTGCGGCTGTTATCGGGGTGGGGAAGGGAGCTGTCATTGTCCTGTTCGATGTTAAGCGTTCGGTTGAATTTCACCAGTGCGGCGTCGGATTGCTCCCTATAGCACGGGTTGCGGGCGGGGCGATAGATGGCATAATCTAATATGTCAATAGAGTATCACGTAATATAATTGCTAAATTACTAATATCAGAATTATTTAATTCCGCATCATTCTTTGGCCATTCAGGCGGAGTCTGCCCGCGCAACCAGGTATATTGCCGCTTGGCATATTGGCGCGAGGCAGTTTTTGCTTGGGAAATGGCCTCTTCAAGTGCCATCTCGCCGCGCAAATACGTTGCAAGGTCGCGCACGCCAATGGCGCGCATCGCAGGAAGAGTGGGGTCCAGCCTGCGTGCCACCAGCGCCACCACTTCAGCCAGCGCTCCCGCAGCCATCATCGCGTCAAAGCGCGCCTCTATCCGTTGATGAAGCCATGGGCGCGGGGGCAGGAGAGTGATGGGGGCGAGGGTGATGGCATGGCCCATCCCACCGCCGCGCTCGCTTTGCCAATCGGCCAAAGTCCGCCCGCTGCTGCTCACGACCTCGAGCGCGCGCTGGACCCGCGTCGTGTCGCTGCTGGCGATCCGCTCTGCGGCTTGCGGGTCAAGCCTGGCCAGTTCCGCATGCGCCCGCGCCACGGGAAGGCTGCGCACCCGCGCGCGGACTTTGGCCGCGATGTCGGGGATCGGCGCTATGCCGTCGAGCAAGGTCTGAACATAAAGCCCGCTGCCACCGCAAAGGATCGGTGTGATGCCCGCCGTCAACGCTTCTTCAACCGCTGTCTTGGCTTCTGCGGCCCAGCGCGCGGCATTATAGCTATCCGAGGCGTCGATATGCCCGATCAGCGCATGGCGCACGTCGGCTCGTTCTGCCTCGCTCGGCGCGGAAGAAATGATTGGGATGTCGGCATATACCTGGCTGGCATCGGCATTGATGATGACCGCGCCGCGCCCAGCATCCATCAGCGCGCGGGCGAGCGCTATCGCAACTGCGCTCTTGCCGCTGGCGGTCGGTCCTGCAATGAGGGCGACCTTCGCCTTGGGAGTTTTCATGTCGTTCATCGCCACGCTCGTAGCACCAGTAGGATTAGTTGCGGGAGATATTTCGATCGCCGCTGATGCGGTGCATGGTCGCCCAGGGGCGATTGTCGATGGCGTGGCCTGCGATATCGCCACCAATATGGCTCCAGCGCGCGCGCGCGCGGCGTTAGAGGCGGCGCTTCCCGAAGCCGACATCATCGTTCATAACGCGGCGCACCGCGCCAAGGGCTTGCTCATCGCCGACATGGATTCGACGATGATAAGGGTTGAATGTATCGATGAACTGGCCGATTATGCAGGCATCAAGCCACAGATAGCGGCGATAACCGAGCGAGCCATGCGCGGCGAGCTGGATTTTCGCGCCGCCCTGTGCGAACGGGTCGCCCTGTTGGCGGGTTTACGCGAAAGCACCATCGAGCAATGCCTCAATGAGCGGGTGCGGCCGATGGCGGGTGCGCGGACACTGATCGGCACGATGCGGGCGCGCGGGGTGCGCACGGTGTTGGTGTCGGGCGGCTTTACGCGCTTTGCTGATCCGGTGGCCGCGCAAATCGGCTTTGATGTCGCTATCGCCAATGTGCTGGAGGTCGAAGGCGGGCGGCTGACCGGGCGGGTGCTGGAGCCGATTGTCGATAGCGGCACTAAGCTCGCCACGCTCAAGGCCGAATGTGCGGCGCTGGGCATCGGCACCGACGCGGCATTGGCGATTGGCGACGGTGCCAACGACATCCCGATGCTAGAGGCGGCGGGCCTGGGCGTTGCCTATCACGGCCACCCACGCGCGGTTGCCGCTGCCGACGCCGCCATCCGCCACGGCGATCTCACCAGCCTGCTTTATACAATGGGGATATCGCGGGCGGAGTGGATCAGCGGCTGATCGCAAAGCAGGGTTGCGGGCGCAGCGTGGCACAGACGCGGTCCGCCGCGGCGCGGCTGGCATAGGGGCCGGCCTGTAGCCGCACGATAGTGCCTGCCGTGATATAATTTGGCGCTGCGCCGCTCATCCGCGAGGCCAACCGCGACCACAGCGCAGCCGCGCTGGCGCGGGTGGAAAAGGCCCCCAACTGCACGCGCCACGCGCCAGCTGCTGCTGGGGCGGCAACGGGCGGGGCGGCTGCAGGGCGTGTGGGTACCACCGCCGAGCGAGCGGTAGGCGCTGTGACCACGGGGGCCGGGCCGGGATAAGGCGTATAGACCGGTGCAGAGCTTGGATCAGCACCAACCGGCGGCGGAGTGTAGCTGACCCCCGGTGCAGACGGGGGCAGCGCCGCAGGGCGGACAGGCGAAGGCGCGGCAGCTCGCGGCGGGGCGGCATGGGTCATCGCGGCGACGCGGGCCTGTCCCTCGCTATGCTCCATCGCCGTCGCCAATTGCAGCCCCTGTTGGCGCTGTTCGAGCGGGATATGCTGATCCATCTGCACCAGCGCGGCAGAGGCGCGTTGCAACCCAGCATCGCTTGCGCGTTTCATCAGCGCATAAGCGCGCGGCCAATCGCGCGAAGTGCGCTCGCCATTGAACAGTTCGGCGGCGAGGACATATTGCGCGCGAGGTTCGCCGCGCGATGCCGATCGCTCTAACCATGGCAAGGCTTCGTCTTTGCGCGACAATTCATAGAGGACAAGGCCGAGATTATCTTCGCCTTGTAAATGGCCCTGATTGGCAGCCTGGCGGAACCATTCGGCCGCCTGTGCCAAATCCTGTGTGACACCGCGCCCCAATTTATAGGCTTGGCCCAAATTGAACTGTGCGTCGGCATCGCCAGCATTGGCAAGCGGTCGCCATTGCGCAATAGCGCGAGCGTAATCGCCCGCTTCCCATGCGGTCACGCCGGCTCGCACGTCGGCCATCGCGGTGGTTGATAGGGTCGCGACCGCAGCCGTGCCAAGCGCAAGCGCTGCCAGGCTTGAAATAATGCGCCGTGGAAAAATGAGGCGTTCGACCGTCATATCATGCTCCTAATACCGTCTGGCGGTGGGTAGCAGCCTAATGGTGAATGTCCCGTTAGCAAGCATTTCGGATTAAATATCGAAATTCATCCACAAATCATCACTTTGTTAACCTTATTTTAGGGCTGAAGTGAAAAATAGGGTGCCTGTTAGCGAACCATGTGTCGCATTTATGTCGTAAGGGGACTGCGTTTTGCGCGTATTAGCTTTGGCCTCGCAGAAAGGCGGATCGGGGAAAACAACCCTATCCGGCCATTTGGCTGTTCAGGCCCAAATCGCGGGCGCTGGCCCGGTCGTTCTGATCGACATTGATCCGCAAGGGAGCCTTGCAGATTGGTGGAATGAACGCGACAGCGAATATCCGGCCTTTGCCCAGACTACGGTGGCACGCCTTTCGTCTGATCTAGAGATACTGCGCCAGCAAGGGTTCAAACTGGCGGTCATTGATACGCCGCCCGCCATTACCATGGCGATCCAGAGCGTTATTTCAGTCGCTGAACTTATCATTGTGCCAACACGGCCAAGCCCGCATGATTTGCGCGCGGTTGGTGCTACGGTCGATTTGTGCGACCGCGCTGGCAAGCCGTTGATCTTTGTTGTCAATGGCGCAACGCCAAAAGCAAAAATCACCAGCGAAGCCGCGATAGCCCTGTCACAACATGGCACCGTCGCGCCAATCACATTGCATCATCGCACCGATTATGCGGCATCGATGATTGATGGGCGCACGGTGATGGAATGCGACCCGAACGGGCGCTCCGCACAGGAAATTGTCAACCTGTGGACCTATCTTTCCGATCGACTGGAAAAGAATTTTCGCCGCACAGTCTTTTCTGCGCCATCGATGCAACAACAAGCTGTGGCCGGCTCTATCCGCCCGCTTGGTGGTGGCTTTGGCCGCCGCGTGAACGGTTGAGGGGGCTATGGCTATGGCTGAACCAAAACCCTTTGCATCGCTTTCGGCGGGCCTGCTCGCGAGCAAGGGCGGTGCGCGTCCCGCGATGCGCCGTCAAATGCAAATCCCCAATGAAGCGCATGAAGGCCATGATGACCTTGGCTGGAATGACATGGGATATGATGTCAATCCACAGGACAATGCGCATGATTTAGGCATGTCGGTTTCTCGCGGCCTTTCGCCGATGGCCGTCGCTGTCAACAATGCCCAGAGATCTCATCAGGATGACATCGATGCCGCTGTTGAATCGGCGATAGTCCAGCCACTGAATGACAATGTCGAGCTTTGCGAGCCCACGGCACCCGAAGTTCATGCACAGCAAAAAGCGCTGGAGCAGGCAATGGCGCCCGCTGCCATCCCATCCGCCCCCGTGCGTCAAAACATCAAGAGCGTTGCGCCAAGGGCGCGCGCTGGTTCGCGCGGCAATTTTGCCTTCACTCTGCGGCTTGACCCAGAGCGCCATTTGAGACTGCGCCTGGCGAGCGCAGCGAGCAATCAATCGACACAGCAGATTATGATTGCCCTCGTCGATAATTACCTCGCCGATTTACCTGAAATCGATGCCTTTGCTGCGCAGCTACCGGCACCGAAACGATCTGATCACCATTAATTTGCGCAAAAGGGAATGAAAGCATGACCCGCACAGCCTGGCTAAAACTCGCCGCATCCGGCCTAATCGCCGCGATCGGTTTTGGCATCCCGTCAACAGCACTCAACGCCAGCGATGGTGAACAGCCGCGTGCAAACCCAGCACGCGCCAATAATAGCGCGGCGCGCGCCGTGCAGATGCTGGAACGTGGTCGTGCTGACCGTGCTGTCGGTTTTGCCGAAGAAGCGGTGGCAATGAACCCCAACGACGCCGGGCACCGTGCCCTGCTGGGTCAAGCCTATTTGGCTGTTGGTCGTTTTCTATCGGCAGAGGCCAGTTTTGACGCGGCGCGCCAATTGGGCGCTACCAATGCGCGGACAATTGTTGGCCATTCACTGGCCCTGGTGGCGATGAACCGCGAAGGCGAAGCGCTTGCGCTGCTCGATGCCAATGCGTCAACATTGCCGGCTTCGGATTATGGGTTGGCACTGGCGATGGCAGGGCAGGCCGAACGCGGCGCGATGGTCCTGACCGATGTGGTGCGATCAGGCGAATCAACTGCGCGTGATCGGCAAAATCTGGCACTCTCATACGCTATGGCTGGCCGTTGGCTAGAGGCGCGTTTGCTGGCTGCACAGGATTTGGGCGCTGCCAATGTTGGTGCGCGTATCGAACAATGGACGGCGATGGTGCAATCAGGCAGTCCAGCGATTCGCGTTGCCGGATTACTGGGGACAACGCCAGCCCAAGACGCAGGAATGCCTGTGAGATTTGCAATGGTCAATGGCCGCGCGCCCGGCCTGGCGATGGCGGATGACCCCGCACCGCTCGCCACCTATGCCCCGCCCCCACCAAGCAATGGCGACGCGATGGTTGAAACCATGTTGGCCAATGCTGATGTTCCGAGCGATGCTCCGCGCGCAGCAGAAGTGCCTTTGCCGCAGCCCGTGATGGTCGCAGTATCCGACGTCACCCCAGATCAAGCCGCAGCGCCCGCTGCTCCGGCCGTCAATGATGGTGCATTAGTGTTTGTTTCCAACCCCATTATTCAGCCGCTGCGGGCGATGGTGGCGATGGTGGCGCCGCTCGCCAACCCCGCACAGCCGCGCACATCATCGCGGCTTGGCCGTGTTTCGCGTGTGGCTGCCGCTCCTGCGCCGGTTGCAGCTAGTGTTTCTGCGCCTGAAGCTGCTGCACCATCGACTCCGCGCGGTTCGGTTCGCGTCAGTGGCTGGGCAATCCAGCTGGGTGCGTATGAAAGCCAGGCAATTGCGCGGTCCAATTGGTCGCGCTTGGCTGTGCGTCATGCTGCGCTTGCGCGCCATGATGGCGTGACGACTTCGGCATCGGTGAGCGGTCGCCCTTATCATCGCCTTGTGGCGACGGGTTTTGACACGCGGGCCGAAGCAGTCTCGGTCTGCGCTGCTGTGACACGGGCTGGCGGCAACTGTTTTGTCCGCAACCTTCCCGCCACTGAACGCGTGCAATGGGCTTCGCGCCCGCTGAATAGGCGCGTCGCTAGCCGTTAAAATGGCTCGCATATAAAAAAAAGGCCGCTTCCAAGCTGGAGGCAGCCTTTTTGCGTTACGGCCCCTTGCGTAATTGCTTTACTGCGCGTCATATGCCGAAATGGCATTTGACGAACTTCGCAATGAAAAGGGGGGCGAGCGATCAGCCTATGCCGAAGTTGCGCGCTGGATAAGTGCGACCGGCCTCGATAATCTGGCGAGGCGGCGCGAAGAGGCCGAAGCCATTTTTCGCCGCATTGGCATTACCTTCGCCGTTTATGGCGAAGGCGGTGACCCCGAACGGCTCATTCCTTTTGACCTTATCCCTCGTGTATTTTCCGCTCAGGAATGGGAGGTGCTGGATCTCGGCATCCGCCAGCGGGCTCGCGCACTCAATGCCTTTGTCCGCGACATTTATCACCGCGGGGAAATTATCAAGGCGGGCATCATCCCCGCCGACCTGATTTATTCCAACGTTGCCTTTGTCCCGCAAATGCTTGGCTTTGACCCGCCAGGCGGGGTCTATAGCCATATCGTCGGCATCGATATTGTCCGTATGGGGGAAAGCAATTTTGCGGTGCTCGAGGATAATTGCCGGACACCTTCCGGCGTTTCCTATATGCTCGAAAATCGATCGATCATGCAGCGGATGTTTCCGCGATTATTTGCTGGTGGCGCGGTGCGCCCGGTCGATACCTATCCGCAGATGTTGTTTGAAACGCTAAAAGAGGTCGCCCCGCCGGCCTGTATGGGTGAGCCGCTGGCAGTTGTGCTGACGCCAGGGCCATATAACAGCGCCTATTATGAGCATAGCTACCTCGCCGATTTGATGGGTATTGAGCTGGTCGAAGCCGCTGATTTATTTGTGGATGCCAACGGTGTGTGGATGAAAACCACAGCGGGCCCGTGCCGTGTTGATGTGATATACCGCCGCATTGACGATGACTATCTGGATCCTCTGGCGTTTAAGCAGGACAGCTTGCTGGGAGTAGCCGGCCTGTTTCATGCCTATCGCAGCGGGCAGGTCACTCTTGTGTCGGCACCGGGCGCAGGCATTGCGGATGACAAGGCGATTTACGTGTTCGTGCCGGACATGATCCGTTTCTATCTGGGCGAGGAAGCGATCCTGCCCAATGTCAAAACCTGGCGCTGCTCCATTCCCGATGAACGCGCCTATGTGCTTGAACATTTGCATGAACTGGTGGCCAAGGAAGTGCATGGATCGGGCGGATATGGCATGTTGATTGGCCCAAAATCAACCAAGGAGGAGGTCGATGCCTATGCGCGGCGGATCCGCGCTAACCCTTCAGATTTCATCGCCCAGCCCACGCTTGAGCTATCGACCGCACCAACATTAGGCGAAGCGAATGGCAAGGATCATACTGACCTGGTTGGGCGACACGTTGATTTTCGCCCCTATTGCCTGGTCGGCAAAGAGATTCGACTGGTCCCCGGTGGCCTGACCCGAGTGGCGCTGACCCCAGGGTCGCTGGTCGTCAATTCGAGCCAGGGCGGCGGCGTCAAAGATAGCTGGGTGCTCGAAACTTGAGGGAAGCACGGTCATGCTGAGCCGGACGGCGGATAGCCTCTATTGGCTTGCGCGCTATACCGAGCGCGCCGATGCTGCTGGCCGGTTGTTGATGATGGGGCAACGGCTGGCGATGTTACCCGATGGGCCGGGTGGCGAGGGCTGGCGTTCGGTGTTGCGGGTGACGGGGTGTGAATCTCTGGTCTCACCAGGCGCGATGGTGAGCGAAAGCGATGCCGTCGCTATATTATTGCTCGACCCGGATAACCCATCATCGATCCGTTCGTCATTGACCAGAGCGCGATCCAATGGCCGCGCCGTGCGCACAGCATTGACATCAGAAATGTGGGAAGCGCTGAACGATGGTTGGCGTCGGCTGGAGCGCACCTCGCTTGATAAGGCGGTGCGCGAGCTGCCCAGCTTGATTGATTGGGTGCGCGCTTATGTCGGGCGATTTCGCGGTGCCGTTTCCACCAGCATGCTGCGCAATGAGGGGCATGATTTCCTGGGGATTGGTGGCGCTATCGAGCGCGCCGGGATCACGCTGATGTTGCTTGATGTCAATTATCAAATTTTGTTGCCAGAGGGCGATGGCGCGGGCGGGCACAAAGATCATTTTCGTTGGAATGCCTTGCTACAGACGCTGTCAGGAATGCGAGCTTACTATCACGTGTATCGCGAAAATGTGCGGCCGTGGCACATTGCCGATTTTCTGCTGACCAGCCGCATTTTTCCGCGCAGCCTGGCCTATAGTGTCGGGGAAATCCGCTATCACCTTACCCGCCTGGGGCATTCGCACGGGCTGGCACAGCCTGTGCACCGCAGCGTTGAAATGTTTGATGATCGTTTGGCGCGGATGGGCGACGGCGCGATTTTTCAATATGGGCTGCACGAATTTGTGACCGAATCTTTGGCCGAGCTCAATGGTGTGGCGCGCGAAATTGGGGAGGCTTATCATTTCTGATACTAGGCCCGAACGGATGCAGATGACCATCACGCACCGCACATCCTACCATTTCCCTGCGGGCGCGGCGCGGCTGTTGCTGTTGCTGAAATTGTGGCCAGAGCCGCATGCCGGTCAAGTAGTGCGCAATTGGTTGGTTTCGGTCAATGACGCTCCCATTTTCCCGGGCGCACGCACCGAGCATGGCGAAAATATCGCCCTATGGTCTGCGAGCGCGAGCCCGGGTGAAATTGCTATTCTGGCGACGGGAATTGTCGAGGCGGAAGATAAATCGGGTTTGGTCACGGGTTTGACGGTTCGCCCCAATCCGCTGATTTTCCTGCGCCCGACCGACAAGACGCGCGCTGACAAGGCAATCCGTGAATTGATGCCATCGCCGCCCGGAACCGGCGCCACCATTGCCTGGTTACATAGCCTGATGCAGGTGGTGCATGAAAGCCTGCGCTACGTCACCGGCTCCACCAACGTCCACACCAGCGCGATAGATGCGCTCAAGGATGGCGCGGGGGTATGCCAGGACCATGCGCACCTGTTCATCGCGGCAGCGCGCGCGCACGGCGTTCCGGCGCGCTATGTCTGCGGCTATTTACTGGCCGATGGCGATCATGGCGATTTGCACGAAACGCACGCCTGGGCGGAAAGCTGGATAGAGGGTATGGGCTGGGTTGCTTTTGATCCATCATCTGGCATTTGTACGACCGAACGTTATGTGCGTCTGACCACCGGATTTGACGCCAGCGACGCTGCACCGATTCGCGGGCATGCAACGGGTGGGGGAGCATTGGGAGTGATTGCAGATGTTCGTATAGCGCGCACTTTTGATGCAGCCCTTGATAAAGAAGGCGACGCAAGCGGGGCAGAAACTACACTGCAAATGCAGCAGCAATAATATAAGCGCCTGGGCGCATCGGATACGGGTAAGCGCATTGAGACAGACAGGGACGACAGCAATGACCTATTGCGTGGCTATTAATGTGGATGAAGGACTGGTTATGCTGTCCGATACGCGCACCAATGCGGGTGTCGATAATATCTCGCGCTTTCGCAAAATGTATACGTGGGAAGAGCCGGGGGTGCGCGCCATCGCGCTCATGACGGCGGGGAATCTATCGATCACTCAGGGCGTATTATCGCGCATCCAATCCGCGATGGATCGTTATGTTTTGGGCGATGATATTGAAACGATCATGAGCTGCGATACCATGTATCGCGCCGCAGAAATTGTTGGTGCGGCGATGCGCGACATGATGGACAGCCATGGCGAATCTATCTCCCAGTCTGGGGCGTCGGCTGGCGCTGCTATCATCCTCACTGGGCAGCGTAAGGGCGGGCGACCGCGCATTTTCCTGATCTATTCGGCGGGGAATTTTATCGAGGCGACGCGCGACACGCCGTTTTTGCAAATAGGCGAGCATAAATATGGCAAGCCAATCCTCGATCGGGTGATAGATTCGAACACGTCGCTCAACGAGGCGGTAAAGGCGGCGGTCGTTTCTATGGATTCGACAATGCATTCAAACCTATCGGTCGGGATGCCGCTTGACCTGGCGGTGCTGCCGCGTGACACCTTCCAGTTTCGCACCCGCCGACGAATTGAGCGCGGCGACGATCAATTTGATGCGATTTCGGCGGCCTGGTCGGAATCGTTACGCCATTCATTCGCCGCTCTTCCCGATTTCGCAGACTGAAAGACAAAGACAAATATGACAACGACTCACCATAGCCGCATGTTGATTATCGGCTCTGGCCCTGCTGGGTTGACGGCCGCCATCTATGCTGCGCGCGCCGGCATGACGCCGCTGGTTGTGCAGGGGATGCAGCCCGGCGGGCAACTCACCATCACCACCGATGTCGAAAATTACCCCGGGTTTCGCGACGTTATTCAGGGGCCGTGGTTGATGGAAGAAATGCAGGCACAAGCCGAACATGTCGGCACCCGCATGGTGTGGGACCAGATTGTCGATATTGACTTCGCCCAGCGCCCGTTCCGCGCCGTCGGCGATGGCGGTGATGTCTATCTGGCCGAAACAGTGGTGATTGCAACCGGCGCACAGGCCAAATGGCTGGGTGTTCCGGGCGAGGTTGAGCTTGGTGGCAAGGGGGTTTCGGCTTGCGCGACCTGCGACGGATTTTTCTATCGCGGCAAAAAAGTGGTGGTAATCGGTGGCGGTAATACCGCGGTTGAGGAGGCGCTCTACCTCACCAATCACAGCGATAATGTGACGCTGATCCACCGCCGTGACGCCCTGAAATGCGAGAAAATTCTTGAGGACCGCTTGCGCGCTAACCCAAAGATATCGCTGCTGTGGAACAAACGCGTCGAACGCTTTGTCGGCGGAGAGGGGACGGCGGGGCTGGTCGGCGTTGACCTTGTGGATACGGCAACCGGGGGGACCAGCCACATAGCCACCGACGGGGCATTCGTCGCCATTGGCCACAAGCCATCGACCGAGCTGTTCGTCGGCAAGCTCGCCATGGATGCGGGCGGCTATTTGCTGGTCGAGCCCGGCACCCCCAAGACCGCTGTGCCCGGCGTATTTGCGGCGGGCGATGTATGCGATCACATATATCGCCAGGCGGTGACCGCGGCGGGCATGGGGTGCATGGCCGCGCTTGATGCCGAGCGCTTTCTGGCCGAGGCGGCGTTTGCAGGATAGAAAGTGGATTGCAGCATCCATCAGGCGGCGATACTATTTGTCGTAATGGGGCCTTAGCTCAGTTGGTAGAGCGCGTCGTTCGCAATGACGAGGCCAGCGGTTCGAATCCGCTAGGCTCCACCATTTCCAGGCACAGACCATCCGGGGGATGGTCGAGCATGGGAATCCCAAGCGATAGCGCGGGAGACGGCAGATACTGTCGCGCAGGGAATGATTGCTTCAATCGGGCCCATTAATCGGGAATGGGCGTTTCCTCGACATCGTCAAGCCCCAACATATGCGCGGGCCCCTTTTTCATATTAGCCCCGATCCGCCGGATAATTTTGCGCAAAGCAAACAGGGCGACAACCGACGCGATGAGCATCGTCACTGCGATCACGACCGCTACCAGTGGATGCGTGAGTGCCAGCGCGGCCACACCCGCCGTCGCCACATCTTCGCCGGCTGATACCACCGCATTACTCAAGGGTTCGGGGCTGGCATTAACGAGCGTTCGTGTGCTGGCCTTAACCCCATGGCTGAGCAACGCTGCGCCGCCGCCCAGCAGGAAGGTCACAACCTGAACACCCGGATCACCCGGATCAACAATGGTGAGCGCAAGCAAAGCCCCGCCAAGCGGGCGGATGATCGTATGCAATCCATCCCAGGCGCTATCAAGCCAGGCGATTTTATCGGCGAAAAATTCGGCAATAAACCCAGCCCCCGCAGCGCCGAGCACCCACGGGTTTGTGAGGATGTCGAGACTGGCCAATTGTTGGGGCAGGGCGATGAGGTTGAACTTCATGGCCATGCCCGCGACCAACAGGCTGAAATAAAGCCGCCAGCCGGATAAAAGGCTGAAACTAGCGGCAAGAGCGACGATTTCAACGGCTGACATGCTTTGGCTCCCCCGGCGGCTCCCCGGCCTCACTTTTGCATAAGTTGCCCTAAGCATCGCTAAGAGGCAATAGAGGCCGATGAAAGAGAAGCCGGCAAACGAATCAGTGGCGGAACCCAGCGAGAGCGTTTTCTCCGATGATGATGAGGAGGAAGGGCTTGT
>JBEBJX010000061.1:0-12472 GCA_040079655.1 Sphingopyxis sp.
GTAAATCGTTGGACCTTGAGCACTTGCTTGATTAAGGACATCGCCGATGCATCGTTTCGCCAATCCCCAGCGCTTTTTATCGATCGCCCGTCCGTTGACGCCGTGGCTCATCGGGCTTGGGTTGCTGTTGATTATCGCGGGCAGCATTGCTGGCCTCGCTATCGTCCCGCCCGACGCGCGGCAGGGGGATAGCGCGCGTATTCTCTATATCCACGTCCCCGCCGCGTGGCTGGGGATGGGCGGGTGGAGCGCGCTCAGCGTTGCGGCACTGATGCAATTGGTGTGGCGGCACCCGCTGTCAGGGGTGTCGGCGCGGGCGATTGCGGTGCCAGGCGCGCTGTTCACCGCGATCTGCCTGGCCTCGGGGTCGATATGGGGCCGCCCGACCTGGGGCACATGGTGGGAATGGGACGGGCGGATGACCTCGATGCTGGTGCTATTATTTCTCTATGCCGGGTTTATTGCCTTTACCAATGCCGACGAGGAGCGGACCTCGATCAGCCGTTCGGCCGCGATTTACGCGCTGATCGGCGCGATCAATCTACCGATCATCAACCGCAGCGTGGTGTGGTGGAACAGCCTGCATCAGCCCGCGAGCATTACCAGCGGCGGCAGCGCTATTGCGGGCGAACTGCTGTGGCCTCTCGGCCTCACGCTACTCGGATTTTCGTTGCTGTTCGGCGGGGTCGTGTTGATGCGGATGCGTGCTCTGCTTGCCACGGCCAAGGTCGAGGCACGGATGCGGAGAATGGCGACGTGAGCGGCGGGGCAGGGCAGTGGAGCTTTGTCGTCGCGGCCTATGCGGTGACGGCGCTGGGCACGGTGGCAGTGCTGTGGCAAAGCTGGCAGGCAATGCGCGCCGCCGAACGCCAGGTCGATGCATTGAGTGCAAGCAAGGATGAGAGTGCATCATGAAACCCAAGCAACAGCGGCTGATATTGGCGGGTGTCGCGCTGGTCGCGGTAGTTGGCGCGGGATTGCTGGCGAGCCTGGCGCTCAAGGATCAGGCCGCCTATTTCTACACACCGTCGGAGGCACGCGCCGCGACCATAGCGCCGGGCGATGCGGCGCGGCTGGGCGGGATGGTTCAGCGGGGCAGCATCGTCCGCGCGCCCGACGGGGTGACGATCAGCTTTCGCATGACCGATGGCCGCGCCACCGTGCCGGTGCGCTTTACCGGCATTGCGCCAGATCTGTTCGCCGAAGGATCGGGCGCGGTCGCCGATGGCCGGTTCGATGCGGGGGGGGTGTTTGTTGCCGACCGCATCCTCGCCAAACATGACGAGCGCTATATGCCGCCGCAAATGGGGCAAATGCCAGCCAATGCTGCGGATAGTCTGGTGAAGGGCTCAGCCCCTCAATGATCGCTGAAAGCGGTCATGCAATGCTGTGGATAGCACTGGCGCTGGCGCTGTTGCAGATCATCGGCGGGGTGGCCGAGCTGCGCGGGCGGGCTTTTGTTGCGGTGCGGCCGTTGGCGGTGGCGCAGGGACTGTTGACGCTCAGTGCTTTTGCGATGTTGATCTGGCTATTCATGGTGTCGGACATGTCGGTCGATCTGGTCGCACGCAACAGCCATTCGGCCAAACCGATGCTGTATAAAATCAGCGGCACCTGGGGTAATCATGAAGGATCGATGTTGCTATGGCTGTCGATATTGGGCGTTGCGGGCGCGGGGGTGGCACTGTTTGAACGGCGGCTTCATGCGCGCACCCTGGCGGCGACGCTGGTGGCGCAGGCCAGCTTGGCGCTCGGCTTTTTTGCCTTTCTGCTGTTTGTGTCAAACCCCTTTCAGCGCCTCAACCCCGCAGCGGCGGAGGGGCAGGGGCTCAATCCTCTGTTACAAGACCCTGGCCTCGCCTTTCATCCGCCAACACTCTATTTTGGTTATGTCGGGCTCTCCGTCGCGTTCAGTTTTGCAGTCGGTGCGCTGATTACGGGCGACATCGGGCCGGGGTTCGCCCGCGCGATGCGGCCATGGGTGCTGGGGTCGTGGATATTCCTGACGCTTGGCATCACGGCGGGCAGCTATTGGGCTTATTACGAACTGGGCTGGGGCGGCTGGTGGTTTTGGGATCCGGTTGAAAATGCGTCGCTGATGCCGTGGCTTGCCGCGACGGCGCTTCTTCATTCGGTCAGCGTCACCGCGACCCGCGATGGCTTGCGCGCCTGGACGGTGATGCTCGCGGTGGTTGCCTTTTCCATGTCGATGGTCGGCACCTTCATCGTCCGCTCTGGCCTGTTGACCAGTGTCCACGCCTTTGCCGTTGATCCGGAACGCGGCAGCTTCATTCTTGCGCTGTTGGCGCTCTATATCGGCGGGGCGTTGACGCTGTTCGGCCTGCGCGTTGGCGCTATGGCAGAGGGCAAGCAGTTCGCGCTGGTGAGCCGAGAGGGTGCGCTGGTTATCAATAATTTGCTGCTTTCGGTCATATTGGTGGTAGTGCTGGTCGGCACATTGTCGCCGATTGTCGCGGAGGCAATGGGCTCGCAAATTTCGGTCGGCCCGCCTTATTTCAACCCGTGGACCGGCATGTTTGCGCTCCCGCTGGTGGCGGTGATGGCGGTCGGGCCGCTGCTGCGCTGGCGGCGCGACGATGGGGGGAGAGTGCGGCGCTGGGCGCCTGTGCTGCTGGGGATTATGGCGCTGGCGATCATCCTGTTGGCGCTGGTTGCTCCGGGTATGCGGTTGTTGCCGATGCTGGGGCTTAGCCTGTCCGTAGCAGTGGCCGTGCTCAGCTTTGTGCCATTATTCGGGCGCAATTTGCGTCGCACGCCCTTGCCCGTCTATGGCATGGTCACCGCCCATTTCGGCATTGCAGTGGCGCTGGCGGGGATGGCGACCGAATCCTCCTTCATCAAGGAACGGCTGATCGCGGTGGCGGTGGGCGAGGCCACGACCGTCGGCGATTGGCGGGTGACACTGAGCGACGTCAAGCCAGTGGTCGGGCCGAACTGGACCGCGCTGGAGGGCGTGCTGCTGGTACAGCGCGGGGGCTCTCTCTGGCCTTTCCCACTCGCAAGCGAGCGCGGCGGCGCGCCACAGGTGATGCGGCCACAGGCGCGCGCTTTTACCCAGCCGCCAACCGAAACCAACGAGGCGGCGCTGCTGACCACTTGGGACGGGCAGCTGTATGCGGTCCTTGGGCAGGCGGCGGGCGATGGTGCCAATGGCGCCGCGCGCTGGCAATTGCGGCTGTGGTGGAAACCGCTGGTGTGGTGGATATGGGCGGGCGGCGGGCTGATTGCGCTCGGTGGGCTGCTCGCGCTGATCGGGCGGATCAACCCGCTGCATCTGTGGCGGCGATGGCGCGCCGCGCGCGAAGGGCGCAAATATCCCAATGGGCGCTATGCGGCATGAGCAAGCCGCGCACATCGTGGTTGGCCTGGGCACCCCTGGCGTTTGTCGCCGTGCTTGGGCTGCTGTTCGTCTGGGGATTGGTGCGCCCCGACAGCCGATTGATTGCCTCGCACTGGATCGACCAACCGATGCCCGCGTTCGACCTGTCGCCCGCCAGCCCCGACCGCCCCGGCCTGAACAGTCGTAACCTAGCCGATGGCAGGCCGCGCATTGTCAATGTCTTCGCATCATGGTGTATCCCATGCCGGGTTGAGGCTCCTGTGTTGGAGCAATTGCGCGCGCGGGGGGTGATTATCGAGGGGATAGCGATCCGCGACCGGCCACAGGATTTGGCGCGCTATCTGGCTGAAAACGGCAACCCCTATAGCAGCATCGGCGCGGATGAACGCAGCAGTGTGCAAATCGCGCTCGGATCATCGGGTGTGCCAGAAAGCTTCCTGGTCGATGGTCGCGGCATCATCCGCGAACAGATACAGGGCGTGATAGCGGCCGATCAAATCCCCGCGCTTGTTGCCAAGCTGGAGGCGATGCACAGATGAGATGGATCGCGCCCCTCTTCACCATGCTGTTGATGCTTGCCCCGCCTGCATATGCGCAAAGCGGCCTGCCCCCCGCGCCCTATGCTTATGTTCAGCTCGACGATCCGACCAAGGAGGCAGCAGCAAAGGCGTTGATGGATGAACTGCGCTGCCTGGTTTGTCAGGGCCAATCGATCGCAGATAGCGACGCTGCATTGGCCGGCGATATGCGCAGCGAAGTGCGCACCCGCATTTTAGCGGGGGAGCAGCCAGAGGCCATCCGCGATTGGTTGATAGCGCGCTATGGCAATTGGGTGACTTATGACCCGCCGTTGGGGCCGGACACGGCCTTGCTCTATATCGCACCAATTGCGGCGTTGCTCGGCGGCTTATGGCTTGCTTTTAGAAGGTTTCGCCGCTCACCCGATGAGGAGGCGGCATGAGCGCGCTGCTGATGATATTGGCGCTGGGGCTGTTGGTGTGGATCGGCACAGCCTTTGGCGGGCGAATGGCGAGGAGCGCCTATATCCCCGTAGCGGCGACGATCATGTTCGGCCTGTCGGGCTATCTGGTGATGGGCGTGCCTGGCTTGGTGGGCGCGCCCGTAACTCCACCAGAGGCTCAGGGTTTTGGCGAGCCTCTGAGCGACCCGCGCAATGGAATGAGCGACAGATTCGGCCCCGCAAGCCAATGGCTGGGGATATCGGACGGGCTGATGCGCGCCGGGCGGACGCAAATGGCAGCGGAGGCATTGCAACAGGGGCTGCGCCTGCACCCGCGCAATATCGATCTGTGGGTCGGCTTTGGCAATGCGCTGGTCGCACATGCGGGTGGGGTGATGACCCCGGCTGCGGCGATGGCGTTTGACAAAGCAGCGGACATTGACCCTGCGCACCCGGCACCGCCCTTTTTTGCTGGGCTGTCGCTGGCACAAAGCGGGGATATTGAGGGCGCACGTGCGGTGTGGGGGCAATTGCTCGCCCGATCGCCCGCCAATGCGCCATGGCGCGCTGACTTGGAACAACGCCTGGCAGCGATGCCCCCGCCAACACCCGTGGTAGCCCCTGCAAACGGCTTGCAAACTCGTTGATTGCGATGTGGGATAATGGGTGATAGGCGCGCCGTTTCCGCGTAATTGATTGTGGATAGGGGAGTCGCGGTATGAGCGCACCGACAGAAGTTGCTGCTGATGGGCCCTTGGGTGCTGGGCACACAGGCGATGATGAGCTGGATCAGGGCGGCCACGGCCACAGCGATGGTTTTGCCAAGCTGGCGCTGGGTGCGGTCGGCGTGGTGTTTGGCGACATCGGCACCAGCCCGATTTACGCATTTCGCGAAACCTTTGCCGGGCATCACAAGATCAATGTCGATCCGGTGCATATCTATGGCGTGCTCAGCCTCGTATTCTGGTCGATGATGATCGTCGTGACATTCAAATATGTCCTGACGATCATGAAGGCGGACAATAAGGGCGAAGGCGGCAGCCTGGCGTTGCTCGCGCTGATCAACCGCGAAACCACCTCTACGCGCAAATGGAGCACGTCGATCATCTTGCTCGGCGTGTTCGCGACTGCGCTATTTTATGGCGATTCGATGATTACTCCGGCGATGTCGGTGATGTCTGCGACCGAGGGTTTGCAATATGTTCACCCGTCTTTTGCGCCATTATCGGTGCCGATTGCGATTGCCATCCTGTTTGGGCTGTTCATGATTCAATCGCGCGGCACCGCGAAAGTCGGGGCATTATTTGGCCCGATCATGGTGATTTATTTCGGCCTGCTCGCCTATCTTGGCCTGTCGCATATCGGCACGATGCCGATGGTGGTTTTGGAAACGATCAACCCGTTCAACGCGGCGCAATTTTTTATGACAGACGGCTTTCGCGCCTTTATCGCGATGGGATCGGTGGTTTTGGCTGTTACCGGGGCCGAGGCGCTTTATGCTGATATGGGGCATTTTGGCCGCAAACCTATCGGTGTTTCATGGCTGGTGATTGTGCTGCCATGCCTGATGCTCAACTATATGGGCCAAGGCGCGATGATATTGGCGCTTGCCCCGGCCGAGGCAGCAGAGGCGATCAAGGATCCATTTTTCCTGATGGCGCCAGAGTTTTTGCGCCTTCCCGTGGTGGTCATCGCGTTGCTCGCGACGATCATTGCCAGCCAGGCCGTCATTACCGGCGCTTTCTCATTGACCCAACAGGCGATCCAGCTTGGCTTTATTCCGCGTTTGCGCATTCTCCACACCAGCCAAAGCGCGGCCGGGCAAATCTATATCCCCGCGATCAATTGGGCATTGATGATCATGGTCATCGTGCTGGTGCTGTTTTTCCAGACGTCGAGCAACCTTGCCGCGGCCTATGGCATTGCGGTGACGGGGGCGATGGCGATCGACACATGCCTGTTGGCGGTGGTGCTGTTTAGCCTGTGGAAATGGCCAGCGTGGAAGGCGGTGCCATTGCTGGCGGTGTTTGTGGTTGTCGATGTCGCCTATCTTGGCGCCAATCTGCTCAAAGTGCCCGAAGGTGGCTATTTCCCGCTGTTGATCGGGCTGCTTATTTTCACGATCCTGACCACCTGGGCGCGCGGCCGAAAATTGATGCAGGAGCGGCTGGCCGAAGGGACGATGCCGCTCAATCTGTTCGTGCAAAGCGCCGCCAATTCGGCGACCCGGGTGCCCGGTACCGCGGTGTTCATGACATCGGCGGCAAAGGGAGTTCCGCCCGCGCTGCTGCACAATCTCAAGCATAACAAGGTGATCCACGAACGCGTCATCCTGCTGACGGTACAGATCAAGGATGTGCCCTTTGTCGATGAAGCCAAGCGTCTGATGACCGAAGATTTGGAGCAGGGGTTTCACCGCGTCATCTTGCGCTATGGATTTATGGAAACCCCCAATGTTCCGGAAGCTTTGGCAGGCATTCAATGTTGCGGGCCACAGTTTAAGATGATGGAAACGAGCTTCTTCCTCTCGCGCCAGACATTGCTGGCATCGGCTCGGCCAGGGATGGCGCTGTGGCGCGAAAAACTGTTCGCATGGATGTTGCGTAACGCAGAAAGTGCGATGGAGTTTTTCCGCCTGCCCACCAACCGTGTTGTCGAGCTGGGCAGTCAGGTCGAAATCTAGCTTGATTTTATTAGGTCCAAAATGGTGCAAGCGTGGTAAAATCGCTGGCATTGATGCGCTCTTTGCTTCAGCCTTTCGCGCATGAACGAGATGGGTGAGAGTGACTATGGTGGTGCGCGTTCTGCGCCACCGACGCTGTTCCTGCTGTGCACCGAACCCCGGGTTTCTGACCCTGCCTGGCTGGGGACGTTGTTGTCGCGATCGGGCTTTCTGGGCGATGGGGATGATGGGCGAGCAAGCGCGTTTCCCATTCACGCCCATCATTGGGCGATTGCTATCGGGGTCGAGGCCGGGCCACCAGCGCATGGTGCGTTGATGGCTGCGCTGCAATCAATTGAACCGAATAAAAGGCCCAGTTTGGCAGGGCTCGACGTTGCGCCAGATATCAATTCACCGCATATCCTGGCGCTCACAATCACACGTTTGCCCGTGGCGTCGCGGGCACAGGCAGTCCAAAAGCTTGCGTTCATGGCGGCGGCATTGTCGGATCAGCTTGGCGCATCGGCGCTCTATTGGCCACCTGCACAGCTCTGGTCCAGCGCGCTGGAGCTGTCCCAGGCGGTCGTCGCGATGGAGGCACAGGGCCTGCCACCATTATTACATTTTATTAGCTTTTTTCAGGATAATAGCCCCAATCCCGCTGATCATAGAATGATGACAGCTGGGCTCGGCTGGATGGTCGGTCACGAGATTGAGCTTGTCGCACCCGTTAGCATGATGCGTCCCGAAATGTTACGCCGCATTGCGCGGTTGGCTGTTGATACCATGACCCATGGCGCATATTCTTCACCGACCCGCGTTGCCGGATTGGTGAGAGGCGAGGTGATCGACATCGCGCCTGTCGATAGCAGCGGCGCGGTGCGAATTGTGAGGGCAAAGGTGACGGTTTAACCTGAAGGGCTGGATGTGGGGCACATTATTTTAACAGCACAACCAAGGTTTCAGCATCACCACCTGCTTCCCCTGTCGCTTGCGCGGCGTAGCCAGATTGGCGATTTTTTACAGCGGATGGAACCATTTGGTTTGCGCCTGGCTGATCGTTCGAGCAATTGCCAGTGGCTGCCCGCCAACGAAGAAACCGCTTTCGCCACCGGACAGGCGCTTCACCGCGGGCCGCATCCTCAATATACCAACGTTGTCGCCGCGCGGATTGAGCGTATCCGCCAACGCGGCGGCAACAATCAGTGCGCGGCGGCGCGGCTGTTGAAATTGCAACAGGTGCTGGCACGTTTGCTTGCCGGGCGGGGCCCGCGGCTCATGGTGCTTAACCGCCGTGATCCGATGCGCTGCTTTGCGGATTATAGCTATCTTGATGATGCTTTGACGCGCATGCTTTAGCGCGCTGATTAGCGCGGGATGACATTTGATTGATCCGTTCGTCCTGAGTGCTGACGAAGCCGGATGGCTGAGGCAGCGTATCGAAGGGCGTGCCTGGCCCCATGCTTCGAGGCGGGGCATCGATCAGCGATTTAACCCCTCCTCAGCACGAACGGCTATGGGTCAATGTAATTTCATCAAAGTCTACCGCCGCCGTATCACCGCGCCCAGCGCATCGTAGGCCGCATGATATTCGCTTCCAAATTTGGCGACGAGATCGGCAACGCTGGACACCGCGCTGATGGCGCCCACACCCTGGCCCGACCCCCAAATATCTTTCCACGCTTTGGCCCCCGCGCTTGCGCCAAAGTTCATCGTCTTGAGGTCGCCTTCGGGTAAATTGTCAGGGTCCATCCCCGCAGCGATAATCGAGCTACGCAGATAATTTCCGTGCACACCAGTGAACAGGTTGGAATAGACGATATCGGCAGCATGGCTCGCGACAATCGCGTCCTTATATCCCTGCACCGCGTTCGCTTCGGTGGTGGCGATAAATGCCGATCCGATATAGGCGAGGTCGGCACCCAGCGCCTGTGCCGCCAAGATCGAACGGCCATGGGCAATCGCCCCCGACAGCGCGACCGGCCCGTCAAACCAGGCGCGAATTTCCTGCATCAAGGCAAAGGGCGATTGCACACCGGCATGGCCGCCTGCCCCGGTTGCTACGGGGATGAGCCCATCCGCGCCCTTTTCAATCGCCTTGTGCGCAAAACGATCGTTGATGATGTCGTGGAGCGTAATGCCGCCCCAGCCATGCACCGCCTGATTGAGTTCCTCGCGCGCGCCAAGCGAGGTGATAGTGATCGGCACCTTCCACTTTTCGCAGGTGGCGAGGTCGGCGAGCAGCCTATCATTCGATCCGTGGACGATTTGATTGACCGCGAACGGCGCGGAAAGCGTGTCTGGGTTGGCCGCGTCCCACGCGCTGAGTTCCTCGGTGATGCGGTGCAGCCACTCGTCGAGCAGGCCCTGCGGTCGGGCGTTGAGCGCTGGAAAAGCGCCGACAATCCCCGCCTTGCACTGGGCAATGACAAGCTCTGGCGTTGATATGATGAACAGCGGCGAACCGATAACAGGCAGGCGCAGGCGATCAAAGAGTGCGGGCAGGGACATGGATGTGCCTCTCAGACAGGATAGGGCGATGCATTCACCTTAACGTAAGCGGAAGGGCGCGCAAGAGGGAGGGTGGATATTTCACCACGGTTCATGCGCTTAATGGGCTTTGACCCTCGATGAATGCTGAAAAACATTTGCCCCGCGAGTATCTGTGATACTGCACAGGTAAGGACAGGGATGGGAGCATTTTTTCATGAAATGGGGCAGCGAAAATGGGTGAGCCCGGCGCCGATTTCACGGCCAAACCGGCGCGCACACCCCCGCAAATGTGGCGCAGCAATGCGGCGATGAAATGGCAAATAGGCGCGGTGATGGCGGCGCTGCTGCTGACGTTGATTTCCTCCGCTCAGGTCAATTTGACCGCGATGTTCCTGCGCCAACAAGATCTCATTTTGCTGGGGCTTGGGCTGGCACTGTTGGCGATCTGCGGCATGCGGCTTGCTCCGCAATCGCGCGCGCTATCGGGGCGCCGCTACTTATTGCCGCTCGCGGCCATGGTGCTCGCCCTCGCCTGCCTGACCGGCCATACTCTGGTGCTCGGCGGCTATGATATGAGCCGCGACGAGCAGATGGTCATTTTTGATGCGGCGGTTTTTCGCTCGGGCCATTTGACTGCGGCGCTCCCGGCCCTGTGGCGTGATGCGGCTGATGCGCTCAACACCAGTTTCATGATCCCCGCCGCGTCGCGCGGGGCGTGGGTTTCCGCCTATTTGCCGGGCAATGCCGCGCTTCATGCTGTTGCGGGCAGTTTGACGGCGCCTTTGCTGTCGGCGTTGGGGCTGATCGCCTTATGGGGCTGTGTCCGACGGCTTTGGCCCGAAGACCGCGAGCTGCCGATTGTCGCGCTTTTGCTGTATATCGGCTCGGGCCAGGTCGTTGTGACGGGCATGACGGCTTACGCGATGAGCGGCCATCTCGCGCTCAACCTTGTGTGGTTGTGGCTGTTCCTCCGCAGACATTGGCGAGCGGATGTCGCGGCGCTGGCGGTTGGATTTTTGGCTACGGGATTGCACCAACCGCTGATGCACCCGATGTTTGCGGCGCCGATATTATTCCTCTGCCTGATTGATCGGCAATGGCATCGCGCCGCGCTCTATCTGCTGGGCTATGCCGTTATATGCGCGTTCTGGCTGTGGTGGCCAGGCGTGATGTGGGGCATGGTTCAGGCGAGCGCCGATGCCACCCAGCCGGCGGGCGTCGATTATGCCTCGCGTCTCATGCAAACCGTTATGGGCGGAGACGGCGCGCGGTTCCCCAATATGCTGGCCAACCTGCTGCGCTTTGCCGCGTGGCAGCATCTGCTCCTTCTCCCCTTATTCGCCATGGGTATCATCGCCTTGCGCGGCCACAGGCTGTTCGCGGCGTTGGCGGCTGGTGTTGGCCTGACGGCCCTGGTGATGACAGTCATCCTTCCTTATCAAGGCCATGGCTTTGGCTATCGCTATCTTCATGGGTTGATCGGCAGTGTCATTTTGGTCGCGCTGCATGGCTGGAAACTGGCGGTGGACAAGCAGCCAGAGTGGCGGCCATTATTGATCCGCACAACAGTTTGCGGGCTGGCGCTGACATTGGCGTTGCAGGTGTGGATGGCGCATCGATTTTATGCTCCCTATGCGCGGGCGAGCGCGGCTATTGAGGCGAGTGACGCTGACTATGCGGTCATTGACCCCGAAGCCGCGCCCTTTGCACAGGATCTGGTGATTAACCAACCTGACCTCAGCAATCGCCCCATCAGGCTCGATAGCATGGCGGTCAAGCCACAGCTTGTGACGCGGCTTTGCCAGAACAGGGCGCGCGTCGCATTCGTCAGCAGCGGGGTGCTGGCCGATATTCATGCCTATTTCACCATGCAGGCCGACGCCAATGTGGCGCTGCGCAGCGCCGAATTATCGCGCAGCTTTGCCGCGGCGGGCTGCCGCGTTAGCGCGCTTTGACCAGGCGCGATGCCAGCGTCGTCAGGCTCTGGGCCATCGCTGACCAGCTATAGTTGGCAGCGGCATATTGGGCCATTTGCGATCGCGTTTCGGGGCTGGGGTCAAAGCCGTCGATCGCAATCGCAATCGCCTGTGCGGTCTCCTGTGGCTTGGCGTTATCAATGGCCACACCGCGCAACCATGGTGTGGTCGCCGGGTCGGCGCGCGCGCTCTCCTCGCCGCAAATGACGGGTAATCCGCATGCCAGCGCTTCTTGAATGACGAGCGGATAGCCTTCGCCAACCGATGGCAAGAGCAGCACGTCGGATGCCCGATATAAATCGGTGAGTTGGGGCGGCGCCATGGTGCCCAGCAAATATACATTGGGAAGCGCCCATGCGGCAGGGTCAATCGGCCCCGCGCCAACCATCGCCAGGGTAAGGTCTGGCCGGGCGCGGGCAAGTTCGCGAATGATCGCCAATCCTTTTTTCTCAACGAAACGACCGACAAAGGTCAGTAGTTTGCCCGTTTGTGGCAAGCCCAGGCTGTGGCGTGTCGCCGCTCTGTCTTGCGCGGCATCGGGGCGAAAGACAGCAGCGTTGACGCCGTTGAAAATCAGCTGTGGCGGGGCGCGAAACCTGACCGTGGCAAAGGCGGCGCGGACGGTGTCGCTGATGAACACCACTTGATCAGCCGCGCGGAGCATCGGTCGCGTGACGAGCGCGTTGGCCAGCCGCATGACCGCGCGCATGATCCGAGAGGCAAACTCAATTCCCGCGATATGCTGGATCAAGATAACCGGCTTGCGTTTGATCTTGGCCATCACCAATGCCGCAATCGAGGTGATATAGAGCGCATCGTGGACGATAACGGCATCGGCGCGGTCAATGGCGCGCGATAGGCTGGCCAGAGCACGCGGGCCAGGGATGGGCATGGGCAGGCCGGTGAGCCGCTCTACGGGATTGATACAGCCCAGTGGGAGCACTGTGATGGTTGCATCATCGGGGCCGGACGCGGGGGGCAGGTCGGCATCGCTCGCGACCCATTCAACAGCTTGCCCC
>JBEBJX010000062.1:0-12427 GCA_040079655.1 Sphingopyxis sp.
TACCTGAACCCCACCCCCCCATCACCATCGCTATCAAGCGGCTGCCCAATGGCGGCGGATTGCCGCTGCCCGCCTATGCCAGCGATGGCGCAGCGGGAATGGACATTGTTGCCGCCGAGGGGCTGACACTCAAGCCGGGGAAACGCGCCGCTGTCGCCACAGGCATCGCACTCGCTATCCCTGTGGGGTGGGAGGTGCAGGTTCGCCCGCGTTCGGGCCTCGCGCTCAACCACGGCGTCACCTGCCTCAACACGCCCGGCACCATCGACAGCGATTATCGCGGCGAGGTCAAGGTGATCCTGGCCAATCTGGGCGATGAGTATTTCGAGATCAAACGTGGTGATCGCATCGCACAGCTGGTGCCAGCACAGGTGCAGCGCGCGGTGATGAGAGAGGTTGATGAGTTGGACGTCACAGCGCGCGGCAGCGGCGGGTTTGGCTCGACCGGGCGGTGAGCCTCTCCGACACCGAACTCGACCGCTATGCCCGCCACATCGTGTTGCCGCACATCGGCGGCGCGGGGCAGGCGCGGATCAAGGCGGCGCGCATCCTCATCATCGGCGCGGGCGGGATAGGCAGCGCGGTCATCCCCGCACTCGCCGCCAGCGGGGTCGGGATGATGCGGATCGTCGATGATGACGTGGTGGCGCTCAGCAACCTTCAACGCCAGACATTGTTCACCACCGCCGACATTGGCCGGTCCAAGGTCGCGGTGGCGGCGGAGCGGGTCGCCGCGCTCAACCCGCATGTCGCCGTGGAAGCGCACACGCTGCGGGTGGACGCGAGCACCATCACCCCCCTACTCAGCGGCATCGATATGGTGATCGACGGCAGCGATAATTTCGCCACCCGCCTGGCCGTCAGCGACGCCGCCACCGCCGCGCGCACCCCCCTCGTCTCCGCCGCCATCGCACAGTTTCAGGGGCAGGTTGGCACCTTTACCGGATGGATGACGGACAAGCCATGCTATCGCTGTTTCGTCGGCGATGCGCACGACCCTGAGGAGTGCGACAGCTGTGCTGAGCAAGGCGTGCTGGGCGCAATGGTGGCTATGGTCGGCGGCTTTGCGGCGATGGAAGTCTTGCGCCTGATCGTCGGTTTTGGCGAGAACGCGGCGGGCAAGCTCCACGTCATCGACGCCCTTGGCCCAAGCTGGCGGACCATGCGTCTGCCCAAAGACCCGGGGTGCAGCGCCTGCGGCGGCTAGAGTGATTTCGAGTGAAGTGGAACACTTCACGACTCGGAAATCGCGGAAAAACATAGAAAATAGAGACTGCTCCGATTTAATCTACAGCGGACAAACTCTATCGTATAGTGTTAATGACCCACTTTGGCACCATAGTGCGAAAAGAGGATACACCCGCCCGTGGTGGTCATTTCGCGGTGGAGCGACCCTGCCTCGATATGGATATAGTCGCCAGTGCCGAACGTCCGCCCGCCCATCACTACGTCACCCGCGACGACCAGCATATGCTCGTCCTCATCCGCATCCTGTTCATGATCGGCCTCGATGGCACCAGGGCCACAGCGCAGCAACATCGCCTTGTCCGACCACAGCATCTTCTTGTCGATCTTGTCGGTATGCTCCTCCCACGCCCCATCGCTAAAGCTTTCGGGGCGAGCCTTGGCAAAAGCCGCCTGCTCATTTGCCATCGCACCAGAGATGCGGTCCCACAGTGCATCGGCAGGGAGCGCAGCGGCTATGGGTTGTTCAAGCCCTGACAAGCGCGTTTCTTCGGCAAGGATGGCCGCGTTCAATTCGCCATCATAAAGGCGACGACGCGCCACTTCGGCACGTTCAGATGGCGACAAGGCGCCAACGACAAAGGCCAGGGCTATTTCTTGATGGTCCATTGTTCAGGATCCTATTTATCAGGCGTCAACGCGCCGCGGTGTTGACGAAATATCCACTGGACAGGTCGCGCCCCCATGCGCGTCCATACAGTGTCGCAAAGAGTCGGTGCCGCGACGCACCCAACTTTTAACCGTGCCTAGCGGCTGACACAGATGATCGGCCAATTCGCTATGGCTCATGCCATATGCATACATGGTTGTTATCGCATGCGCTTGATCGAGCGGTAGCCGCTCCATACATTGCCGTAATCTATTATCGGGCGGGCTGGGCTGCTCCACAGACATTAACCCCGCCTCTATGTCATCGAGTGCGGCCATTGGCCGCCGCCCTCGCACCTGATCGAGCGCAGTATTCCGCACAATGACGCTGAGCCAGGCCTTGGCGACTCCGCGCTCTGGGTCGAAATTGCCGGCGAGCCGCCACAGGCGCAAAAATGCCTCCTGAACCGCATCTTCTGCGGCCTCGCGATCGCGCAAAATGCGTAGCGCGATGCCCATCGCAGTGCCGCCATAGGCATCGAACAGCGCACGAAATGCTGCTCGGCTTCCCGAACCCACTGCCAATAATTGTTCGTCCAGCGTCATCACAACAACCCGCAATTGCGGAGGCAGGCCGTCCAACTTCTTTGTCGGACGTGGTGACGGAATTTCGGCCAAGCTTGCCATTGTCACCGCTCCCGAATCAAGACTGGTCCGCCCCCGCGTTCAGTCAATCAGCTTACAACAAAGGGCGTCGCGGGCAAAGCATCGCCGAGCACGCTCGACAGCAATGCCCAGTGCGCCGTTTCATCCGACGCCAGCTTGCCGGCGACCTGTGCCAGATCGCGGTTATCGAACGAGGGAATGACGCTAAGGTAGGCATTGGCCGCACCGCGCTCCAGACGCTGCGCCAGGCGCAATATATCGGCCTGGCCGGTGATCGCAGCGACGTTTAGCGCCGCCGCATATTCGGCGCGACTTTTGGCCGCAACCGCAGCGCCGCCCATCTGCTGCACAGCGCCGATCAACGCATCACGGTGCGCCTTGTGGTGCGATTGAAAGGTAACGGCGACGCCAAGCACAGCCTGTTGCAACAGGCCCGATTCCGCGCCGATTTGATAGGCATCAATCGCCTCATGCTCGAGTGCTAGCGCAATGTTGAGTATATCGACATCTCCCGATGTTACAGCGGCAGAGGCGCTGGTCGCCATGCCGCCAAGCACGCTGACCGCTGCGGCCGAAAGCATCGCATGACCTGTGCCGCGCATGAAAGTGCGGCGCGACGATAGAGTTTGAATAGTCATCATCCTGTCTCCTGAGAATTTTCATCGCCACCTGAAACCCCCATGGTCGCTGTGGTGATGCTGATGATTACGCGCCGCCGCGCGCAATCAGATGCAGCAGCGAAGAAAAAAAATTTGCTCCGCTTTGTGCATCCAAAGCCTGTGCCCCGCTCGTAATGGCGATGACCCCGAACGCGGGGCTCAACAATCAAGCTCAACCACCCAGCTAAAGCCGAACGGACCGCATATATGAAAAAGACCATAGTTTTTTCCGCCTCGTCGCGGATGGCCGCAGCCGCACTGTGCCTGCTTGCCAGCGCGCCGGCGCTTGCAAGCGAAAGCAACGAGACCGACGCAACAACGGCGGATACTATTGACCGCGCCGAAACGCTGGGCAGCGATGCCATGGCCTTGGCGGAAATGGACGAAGGCCAAGGCCAGGAACGCGCCGATGACAGTCGCCGCTTTTTCTCGCCGGGCGGTCGCCTGTTGCTAACGGGCGGCGTGACCCAGATAGAGGGCGCAGGCGGCGGCGGCCTTGCTCCATGGGCGTTGATCGGCACCTATGGCACCCGCGACCAATTTGGCGCCAGCGCCTTTGCTACCGGCGTCAACAGCGAGGATTTTTCGCTGAGTGCCTATGGCGGGACCATCGCCTATGGCAACCGCATCGAGCTGTCGATTGCACGCCAGAATTTCAACCTCAACGCGGTTGGTGCGGCGCTTGGCCTGGGCCGGACATTCACCATCAGCCAGACCATAGTCGGCGCAAAGGTTCGCCTATTTGGTGATGCCGTGCTCGAACAGGACAGCTTGCTGCCGCAGGTATCGGTTGGTGTGCAGTATAAGGATAATAACCAGCCTGGCGTAGTCATCGGCGCACTGGCCGCACGCGACGACAATGATTTCGACTATTATGTCTCCGCGACCAAAATCTTTCTATCGCAAAGCCTGTTGCTTAACGGGACGGCGCGGGCAACCCGCGCTAACCAATTTGGCATTCTCGGTTTTGGCGGCCCGACTGACAACAGCTATTCGGTGCAGTTCGAAGGGTCGGCGGCCTTGCTGCTCAATCGGCATTTTGCCATCGGCGGTGAATATCGCACCAAGCCCGATCGGCTGGGGTTCAAGGAAGAGGACGCGTTTGACGTGTTCGTCGCTTATGCCCCGGTGCACAATATCACGGCGACGCTCGCCTATGTCGACCTCGGCAACATTGCGCTGCGCAGCCAACACGCCGTTTACGCCTCGCTACAATTTTCCTTCTGATCCCCATTCCCGTGGAGCCAATCATCATGACTATCGCCTATCGTATTTTGCCCGTCATCGCTCTATCCATAGTCGCCGCGCCCGCGCTTGCCGTGTCTAACGAGCCAGCCGTCAGCGATCCCAGCATCGTCCCGTCTGCGCCGACACTGCCCGTCATCACCGATGACGAAAACCTGCTCGGCCAATTTGGCGGCCGCGAAGGGCTGGTGCGGATATTGGACAATGTCATGGAGCGCTGGATGGCCAATCCGCGCACGCGTCCGTTCTTTGCGAACAGCGACCGCGACCGGGTAAAGCGCCAGTTGGTCGATCAATTTTGCGTCATCATGCACGGCCCCTGCACCTATGATGGGCGCACCATGGCCGAGGTGCATCGCGGGATGAACGTCTCCGAAGCGTCGTTTTACGCGCTGGTCGAGGAGCTGCAGATCACGCTCAACCAGTTGGATGTGCCGTTTCGTGCGCAAAACCGCCTGATCGCGGCGCTGGCGCCAATGCACAGGGACATTATCGACCGATGAGCCGCTATCACAATATGATTGCAAGCGCGCTGTGCGCGGCCTCTATCGCTGTTGGATTTGCCGTGGCTCATGCCCAAACACCGCCGCCACGGCAACCGCGCCCTGCACCTGCAACTGTGCCTGCGCTCAATGGCGCAGCGCTCTATCAATCGCGCTGTGGCGGGTGCCACAGCATCGCCGCCAACCGCGTCGGGCCTGCCCATCGCGGTGTTGTTGGGCGGCGGGCGGGCAGCTTTGCTGGCTACAGCTATTCACCGCAATTGCGCGGGTCCAACATCGTCTGGACACCGGCCAATCTCGACCGTTGGCTGCAAGGACCGCAAGCCATGGTTCGTGGTTCGCGGATGTTCACCACCGTCGCCAACCCGGCCGAGCGCGCCGCGATCATCGCCTATCTGAGGACGCAAAACTGACCATGTCACTCATCCGAACTTCCTAATGATCATGGGGTGGTAACTGGTAACTGGACCATCCCATGATCAGCTGGTGCCCGTCACAAAGACAGTCCGCCCCCAATCGCGTCTGGCCCCTAAAGGGCCGCGTGGCGGGCACCAGAACCTTCTCCCTTGCCTTTTCTGGGCAGATCGGGCCAGATAGGGCGGGAGGAAGCAAGGCGGATGCCAGTGAACGGCGAAACAGGAGCGCGAGAGAGCATCGGCGAGCGGGCGCGGCGCTGGTTGGCACGCTATGGCCCGGCGGAAGCAGCGGCGATCATTGCCAGCTATGCGGGGTATTTCGGCGTGATCGAAAGTGGTGGCTGGCCACTTCTTGCCGCCTGGGTTGCGGCCATCACCGAAAATATCGGCTTTTATACCATCATGATCTGGCGGCAGTTGAGGGCCGCACCCGCGGGCCAGCGATGGCAGGCAATGGTCCGGCTGGGCGCAGAGTTTGGCCCGGCCGAGCTGGTTGATTCAGCGCTGATGCGGCCGCTGGCGGTCGCGGTGGGCGTTGCCATGCTCGGGCCGGCATGGGGTGTGCTCGCCGGAAAGCTGGCCGCCGATGCCGGATTTTATCTGATGGCCATCTTGATGCACGAACATTTGCGCGCGCGTGATCGTTCTGCGGCGGATCCCAGCGGTTGAGCAGGGCCAACACCCTTGTTATCGGTGCCGGAATCGCCGGTTGCGCTGCGGCCCGCGCGCTCACCGATGCAGGCCAGAGCGTCGTGGTGCTAGAGGCGCGTGATCGCGTCGGTGGGCGTATCCACACCGTCAATGGTTATGATGTCGGCGCTCACTGGATCCACGGGACCGAAGGAAATCCGCTGACCACACTTGCCCGACAGTGGGATATGCCGCTGCTGTTCGTTGGCGGTGACAGCAGCTATATTGGCGGGTGGGACCGGATGGAATTCCCGCATAGGAGCGAAAATGGCGGTAAGGGCGTCGACAAAGATCGCAGTATCATCGCTGCCGATCGCTTGTTCGATGCGCTTGACCATCAACGCGGGTCCGAGGCTGGCGATATGTCATTTGCCGACGCCGCAGATGTTACAATCGCCGCGCTTGGGTTGTCCCCAGCCGAGGCGGCGGCGGCGCGCTGGCATGTCAACCTGCTCGCCCGCGATGATTGGGCTGCCGATCCGGCAACGCTGTCGAGTCGCCACTGGGATGAAGGCTATGAGCTGCATGGCTATGGCGACAGTGTCCTTGCCTGCGGGATGCAGCCGCTGGTCGAACGGCTCGCTGCGGGGCTCGATATCCGTTTCGGTGCCGTCGTGCACGCCGTAGCGCATGGTGTATCGGGTGTCCGCGTGTCCGCTGCCGGCCAGGATTATTGTGCGGACCGGGCCGTCATCACCCTGCCGCTCGGCGTGCTCAAGGCGGGTTCCGTCGCCTTCGACCCGCCATTGCCGGCGGCCAAACAGGCGGCAATCAATCGTCTCGGCTTCGGCGCTTTGGCCAAGGTCAAGCTGCGGTTCGCCACGCCGCACTGGCCGCGCCACATTTATGTCTTTGGGCTGGATTCACCGCCGGGTCTGCATGCGCCGGCGGTTGCCGTCAATGACATCCCAGTGTCTGGCATGCCAGCACTGACCTTGCCAATTGGCGCGCCCGACAGCCATGTGATCGAAACCATGACGCCCGCCGCGCTCCACGACTGGGCAATGGCTATCCTCCGTCATAATTTTGGGAGCCACCTGCCCGAGCCAACAGCCATCGAGGTTACGGGATGGACCAGCGATCCCTGGGCGCGGGGCACCTACAGCTATGTCGCCACTGGCGGTGATGCGACTGATTTCGCAACCCTCGCACAGCCCGTGGGCGATAGCCTGTGGTTCGCGGGCGAGGCGACCAGCCCCCATCAATGGGCAACAATGCATGGGGCCTATATATCCGGCCTCAGCGCAGCAGCACAGATGACGGGCGATCCGGCGTTGCTACCGCCGCTGCACTTTACCGAAAATCGCCGCTGGCGGATGCAGATGACGCGAGCCAACCGATTTCTCAATCTGCGCCGCGCGGAGTTGGGTGCAGACGAAATCGCGCGTCGGGTGGCGCTGCTGTCGGCCGCGGTGGTCTTTGCCCATGCCGACCGGTCGGAACTGGCGATGCTCGCGACCATGCTTGAGGAGCAGCAGCTCGCGGCGGGTGAGGTGCTCTGCCGCCCCGGCGACAAGGCCGACAAAGTCTTTCTGGTCGCCAGCGGTGGGCTGACAGTCGTGGACGCCGCCGGTGCGTCCATTGACGCTGTTCAGGCCGTCGCCCTGACTGGCGAATATGGCATGTTCGGTGCACTGCGCCGCACCGCCGGATTGGTTGCAATCGGCGACACCACATTACTGACGCTCGATTATTCCCGTTTTCGACGCTTTCTCCTCGCCTTTCCGCAAACCGCGCTCGATCTTCTGGGCGCAGGGATCGACCGGCTGCTGCGCTAAACGGCGCGGCAGCCTTCGCTGCAATAGTCACCTATCCACCCAGCCATCGAGCGCCCCACAAATCGCGCCGTCAATCATCGCATCATCCAGTTTGAGCTGTTTATCCAGCGCCAATGTCGCAAGCCCGTGGACCAGGCTCCAGCAACGCAATGTAGCGCTACGGCGCTGCTCAGCGCTCGCATCGGCTGGCATCACAGCATCAATGCCGCGCCGCAGACCTATCATGGCATCATGGCTTTGCTCGATAGGCTCGTCCAGCAAATCGCCCTCAGGCGCTGTGCGCCATATCAGGCGGAACAGCTCAGGGTGCGCCAATGCAAAGCGGACATAGGCCCCGCCACTTGCCAAAAAAGCAGCATGCGGACCTTTGGTCGCAGCCGCGCTGGCCGCTGCGCGCTGCAAATGCGCCAGCCGATCAAGCCCCGCGAGAGCAAGGGCGCCCAACAACGCTTGCTTGTCAGGAAAGTGCCGATAGACCGCTGTAGCGCTGACACCCGCCGCGCGGGCCAAGCCGCGAAGCGACAGATCATCAATGCATGAGCCCGAATCGAGCGCCGCCATCCCTGCATCAAGCAATGCCGTGCCAAGGTCGCCATGATGATAGGTTGCGCGCGTCTCTGCGCCGCAATTCCCAATGTTGACACTGTTACCATTTTCCGTCATGTTGATGATGTAAACATAACACATCGCCATGGCCAGCGGATTGGGACTCCCCTCCCCCAAAAACATACCGCTGACTGGGCTAGCGAGGAGAAAGACTATGGCGAACGCCGTCGAAACGCTGATCCGCTCAACGGTCACCAAAGGCGTCCTAAAAATCGCCGATTTCAACCGTGCCCGCACAAAAGCGCCGCGCGAGCCGCATATGTTCCTAAATGGCCTTCACGCGCCCATGACTGCCGAGCTGACAATCACTGATTTGAAGGTGACGGGAACCATCCCTCCCGAACTCAACGGACGCTATCTGCGTAACGGGCCAAATCCGGTGACACCGCCCAACCCCGCCACCTATCATTGGTTCACCGGCACCGGAATGGTGCACGGGGTGCGGATAGAGGGCGGCCAGGCGCTATGGTATCGCAACCGCTGGATCAGGGGGGCCGAGGTTAGCGCCGCACTCGGCGAGCCGTCGGCGCCGGGCGTCAAGGACGAGCGTTTTGATGCGCCTAACACCAATGTTGTCGGCCACGCCGGCTCGACATGGGCCATTGTCGAATCGGTCGGGATTCCGGTCCGGATTGACGATATGCTGGGCACAATCGCGCATGACCCATTTGGCGGAACGCTCAAAGGGCCGTTTTCCGCACATCCGCACCTCGACCAGCAAACAGGCGAATTGCACGCGATCTGCTATGACGCGATGGATCAACACACTATCCACCACGTCATTGTCGACGCGCGCGGAAAAGTAAGGCGCGAAGAGCCCATCGCAGTGCAGGATGGTCCATCGATCCATGATTGCATGATAACCAAGAATTTCGTCATCATACTCGATTTACCCGTAACATTTTCGATGAAAAAACTGCTCGCAGGACACAATTTTCCCTATAAGTGGAACCCTGATCACAAGGCGCGGGTCGGCCTGCTCCCGCGCGAGGGCAAGGGCAGCGAGACCATCTGGTGCGAGGTTGCCCCATGCTATGTCTTTCACCCGTGCAACGGGTTTGAGGCCGATGACGGCACAATAACCCTCGACGTCTGTGTCCATGACACGATGTTTGCTGAAAGCACACAGGGACCGGATTCGCAGCAAGTGACGTTTGAACGCTGGACAATTACCCCAGCCACCCAGTCCATCGATCGCGCCATTATCGATAAACAGGGGCAAGAGTTCCCCCGGCATGATGAACGGCTGACGGGCAAAACCTATCGCTATGCCTATACCGTGCCTTTTCCTGCTGGCAGTGAAGATTTTGTCGCGGAAACATATCTCATCAAACATGATCTAAAGGCGGGCGCGCGCCAGACCCACCAATTTGGCGCACACCGCCACCCCGGCGAATTTGTGTTCGTACCACAATCTCCCGATGCGGCCGAAGATGAAGGTTGGCTGATGGGCTATGTTATCGACGCCAACAACGAGACGACCGACCTCGTCATCATCAATGCGCAGGATTTTAGCGGCCCGCCTCAGGCCATCATCACCATCCCACATCGCATTCCCCCAGGATTTCATGGCAATTGGGTCGGCGATTGAACACGCCGATAGAAATTGTGCGAGGCTGTTTGGTTCGCTAACATGGCAGAATGACACGGATCGGCATTATCGGCAGCAACGGGCGCATGGGCGCGGCATTGGTCGCGGCCATTACCGGGGCGGGCCTATCACACGCGGGCGGGGTGGACCGCGATGACGATGTGACGGCCCTCGCGGCGATCAGCGACGCGCTGGTTGACTTCTCCTCTCCGCAAGCGCTGGAGGACAATCTCTCTGCCGCAGTCATGCACAATTGCCCGATCGTCATCGGCACGACTGGGCTGGAGGAGCGTCACCACTGGCTGATCGACGAGGCGGCAAAGCGCATCGCGGTGCTGCAAACCGGCAATACCTCGCTTGGCGTGACATTGCTCAGCGCACTGGTGCGCGAAGCGGCGGCCCGCCTGGGGAGCGACTGGGACGTCGAAATCCTTGAGATGCACCATCGGCACAAGCTCGATGCACCCAGCGGCACCGCGCTGATGCTGGGCGAGGCGGCGGCGGGCGGGCGCGGGGTCGAGCTTGCCAGCCACACGGTGCGCGGGCGCGATGGGCAGACGGGCGAGCGCACACGCGGCACCATTGGCTTTGCCTCGCTTCGCGGCGGCAGCGTTGCGGGCGATCATAGCGTCATATTTGCCGGAGAAGGCGAGCATATCACCCTCGCCCACCACGCCGAAAACCGCGCTATCTTTGCGCGCGGGGCGGTGCGCGCGGCGACATGGCTTTGTCGGCAAGAAACAGGACGCTATCAAATGGCGGATGTGCTGAATCTCTCCTAATAATTTGCACAATAGCGCTCGACACTGTATCATTCACACAATACAGATTGGATAGAGGGAGCCGATGCCATGACATTTGATCCAGCAGCTGCAACTGCCCAATATATTGATGGCTTGGGCCATGCTGCACTCGCCAAGTCGGCGGCCTATACCACAGGCGGCCATTGGCTGCTGCAGTGGGGGTTGGTGGTGTCCGCGATCGTGGCCATGGTGATCGTTCGTCTGGGTGTTCTCGAGCGGATATCAGGATGGTTGAGCCATCGTCGCTGGGCGCTGCGGACGTTCCTGATTAGCGCGTTGTTCTTTCTGGTGTCTGCGGTTCTGATGCTGCCATGGGACATTTATGCCGGTTGGATGCGCGAGGCCGCCTATGGCCGATCGAGCCAGCCATTAGCCGATTTTATGATGCAAAGCGGTATCAGCCTGATCATCACGTCTGTGCTGGGCGGCGTATTTTTCCTTGGCATCTACGCCTTGATTCGGCGGACTGGGCGGCGTTGGTGGCTATGGTCGGGGGCGCTGTCTGCCTTTGCGATCAGTGCATTTTTGCTCGCAGCCCCCAGCCTGATCATGCCACTGTTCAACGATTTCCAACCGGTGCCTAATGGGCCAGTGCGCGATACCTTGGTCGTCATGGCCGATGAGGCGCAGATACCGCATGACCGCATATTGATGTTCGATGGTTCGCGTCAGTCGAATAATTTTACCGCGAATGTCGCGGGTGTGCTGGGAACGGCGCGGATCGCCATTTCCGATGTAGCGCTTCATCAGGCCTCGCTAGATGAGGTGCGCGCGGTCACCGGGCATGAAATTGGCCATTATATGCTGGGGCACGCTTGGCGGAGCGTCATCGTCTTTTCGCTACTGGCGGTGCTGTTGTTTTTCCTCGCTGACCGTCTCTACCCGCGCTTTGCACGGATTTTTGGCAGCCATGCGGCGGTTGATGACCCTGTCGGCCTTCCGGTATTGATGTTCACCGTTTCATTGCTCGCAACGCTTTGCCTGCCGATCACCAACACATTGACGCGCATGGGTGAGAGCGAGGCAGACGCTTATTCTATGCAAACAGTCAACTTGCCCGACGCGATGGCCGGCGCTTTGGTCAAGACCGCAGAATATCGGTACCCGCGGCCGGGATGGATTGAGGAAATTTTGCTCTACGATCACCCATCGGTCGAACATCGGGTCCGTGCGGCGATGGATTGGAAGGCGGCACATCCCCCGGCACCAGCAACACCAGCGGCCACGGATTCTGCCCGCACCCCATGAAGCCCGCTAGCGTTTTCGCGTTTTTCCACAAGCTGGCCGAGCTTGATCCCTCGCCTGAAACCGAGCTGGCCTTTGGCAACACATACCAGTTGCTGGTCGCGGTGGTACTGTCGGCACAGGCGACCGACGCTGGGGTCAACAAGGCGACACGCGCTTTGTTTGCCGCCGTCGCAACGCCCGCCGAAATGGTGGCGCTCGGTGAGGAAGGCCTGCGCGCGCATATCAAGACCATCGGCCTGTTCAATACCAAGGCGAAAAACGTCATTGCCTTATCCGAAGCGTTAATACGCGACCATGGCGGCGAAGTGCCCGCGAACCGCGATGCGCTCGAGGCGCTGCCCGGGGTTGGCCGCAAGACTGCCAATGTCGTGATGAACTGCGCGTTCGGG
>JBEBJX010000063.1:0-12416 GCA_040079655.1 Sphingopyxis sp.
TGCCGATCTGTCGGTCGATAATCTGTTCGTCCCCAACTCGCTGGGCACTTATTATTTCGATTCGACCGCAGATTTCGCGGCCGGACGCGCCAACCAGCTAACGCTGGCCAATGCCGTGCCCAGCCTCAATCCACAGGATGGTGCGGCGCTATTTGGTGCGCAGACATACAGCTTCGGCCTTCAGGATGACTGGCAAGTCACAGACAGCCTGCTGGTGACGCTGGGGGCGCGCTATGACCTGCTCGGTGATGGTGCCCCACCTGCGGCGAACAATAATTTCCTCGCCCGCCACGGCTTCAGCAACCGTGCGACCTTTGCGGGACGTGGCGTGTTCCAGCCGCGCTTTGGCTTTAACTGGGAAGCGACCGACCGCCTGGTTGTGCGCGGCGGCGTTGGTGTGTTCGCTGGCGGCACCCCCAATGTGTTCCTGTCGAACAGCTATTCGAACACCGGACAGCTGACCAACCAGATCACGATCAATCGCAACACATCGCCCAATGGTTGCGACGTGCCGTCCACCGTCGCCAACGCGGCGACGATTTGCAACGACGCGCTCAACAATCTGACCAACCTTGCCACTTTCTCATCGGCTGTGACCAACTTCCTCGCCACCAATGTTGCGGCGCTCGCCAATTCGCCGGTCAACGCGATCGACCCCAACCTCGAGGTCGCACGCCAGATGCGCGCGACGCTGTCGGTCGATTATGATGCGGACCTTGGGCCGTTGGGTGATGGTTGGTTGCTCGGTGCCAATGTCCTTTATGGCAATGTGTTGCAGGGCTATAATTGGACCGACATTCGTTCGGTGCGGATTGGCACGCTGCCCGATGGCCGCCCGCGCTATGGCAACCTTGCGGGCACCACCGGCACCAATCAGGACCTGTTGATGACCAACAGTTCGCTCGGCCGTTCCTATATCGGCGTGGTGCGGTTTGAAAAAGACTGGGATAATGGCCTGAGCATCGGCGGCAGCTATACCCGCAGCGACGTCAACGATCAGAATGCGATTACATCGACCACCGCCGGGTCGTTGTATAATAACAATGCGATGCTCGACCCGAACACCGCTGCTTATGGCCGTTCGAACTACGAGATTACCGATCAGTGGAAGTTCAACATCAATTATCGCACCGAATTATTCGGCGATAATGAAACGCGCTTCAGCCTGTTCGGCGAATATCGCAGCGGCCGGCCATACAGCCTGACGATGATCGATTCGTCGGGGACCAGTTCGTCGAACCGCTCAAGCGTGCTGGGCACGGTCGGCACCGGGACGAATGCGCTGCTTTATGTGCCGTCGCTCAACGATACCCGCGTGTCTTTTGCCGATCCGGCTACTGAAACCGCATTCAACGCGCTGGTTGCGCAATTGGGTCTCGAACAGTTCCGCGGCAGCATCGTGCCAAAGAACTCCCAGTCGTCACCTGACTTCTTCAAGATCGACCTGCACGTCAGTCAGGAATTACCGCTGTTCGTCGGCGGGGCCAAGCTGCGCTTGTTCGCGGACATTGAAAACGTCCTCAACCTTATCGACAGCGATTGGGGCGCGCTGCGCCAGGTTGGCTTCCCTTACAATGCCGGCCTGCTCAACGTGTCGTGCCTCAGCGTGGCGACGCCGACGGGTACCACGCCAGCCACTGGGGTGACCAACACCGCATCGACCCAGACCTGCGCGCAATATCGCTATGCCAATGTCCGTGCGCCGAACGAGAATCTCAATTCTCGCCAGTCGCTCTATGGCATTCGCGTCGGTGTGCGGATCAGCTTCTAACTGATTGGCGGCATTACGCTAAGAGAAGGGCGCGGGGTTTCGACCTCGCGCCTTTTCTTTTGCGGCTTGAGCCTCGCTGACGTGGAGCCTAACGCTCCGCCCCCGCACCCGACCACCATAGCATCAGGCTATGGAGGTGGGGTGGGTGGTTTCGCGTTCAACTATCCCTGTTGGTGGATTACCGCCATATAAGCGTGCGCAACCAGCATGATCAACGCCACGCTGGAGAGCATGAACACCGCAAAACGCAGGATCACGCGGTTGACCAGCGATTGAATCAGGCTGTGCAGCACACGGAGGCCCACATAGGCCCAGGCGATGCACGCATTCAGGCCATCGCCCTGGCCAATCATTGCCAGCACCAGTGCTACCGCATAAAATATGGTAGGTTCTGCCATCAAGTGATTGTAATTATGCGCTTTCCACTGGACGCTGTCAGGCAGTAACCCGTCCAAGTCTTTGCCCGTGCCGCCGACCTTGGCCATCATATCGAGCTTGGCACGTTGAATGGCGGGGATGCGCGTTGCATACATCCACAACCACATGATCATGGTCCATGTGGCGAGTGCGACCACGGGGTGAAGGATTTCGGATCTAACCATGATGAATCCCCATTGTTGCCATAACGGCGTGAATTGATAATATCAGCAGGCAAATTGTAGAAAGAATGAATAGGCCAAAACGCACCGGCATGATGGTGTTGACCGTTGCCTGCCAGATGCTGTGTATGACGCGCAGGCCCACATAGCCCCAGGCAAGTTTGGTGTTTAAGCCACCGCTTTGCCCAACGAGGGTGAGGATCACCACCGCCGCATAAAATATTGTCGGTTGTTCCATCAAATGCATGTAATTATGCGATTTCCACTGGACCTTGTCCGGCAAGACACCGTCCAGATTTTGCCCGCGCCCACCCGGCGGCACATTTTTCATATCGATGCCGGATTTGGCAATCGCTGGAAACCGCGTGAACGCCATCCATAACAGCATGATGAGCGACCACAGTATCAGCACGGCTGCTGGAGCCAAAATCGTTGTATCCATAGTCATGATTGCTTCCCCTCTGCCCCGGACGCTGATCGTTCCGGTTGAGAAGGGAGGCTAATGCATTGATTTTGATTTGCAACTGTTTCGTTGCGACCCATTTAGTATAATTTGGTCACGCTCGCGCTGCGGCGCTCGGGCGCGGCCTTGCCTGTGTAGAGGCTGTCCATCGGTTCGTCATAGACAATCGCGGTCGCATCTGCGCCAAAGCCGTTGAACTGCGTGCGCATCGCACAGCCATAGGCGCCGAGCATGCCGATCTCGATGAAATCACCCGCCGCGACATCGTCTGGCAACAGAAATGGCCCCGCCATATGGTCCATATCGTCGCAGGTCGGGCCGTAAAAGCTGAATGCGGTCATGCTTGGCGCCCCATCGCGCAGCAGCTTGACCGGAAAGCGCCAGCCAATGTGCGCCGCGTCGAACAACGCGCCATAAGCCCCGTCGTTGATATAGAGCTCGTCACCGCGGCGTTTTTCAACGCGCACGATCAGCGAGCTATATTCCGCTGCCAATGCGCGGCCCGGCTCGCACCATAATTCGGCCGAATAGCTGATGGGGAGATTTTCGAAATTGCGGTGGATCACGCCGAAATAATCGTCGAGCGGTGGCGGCTCCATCCCTGGATAGGTCGATGGAAATCCGCCGCCAACATCAACAATATCGACGGTCACCGACGCCGCAACAATCGCGGCACGGACCCGCTCCATCGCCAGCGCATAGGCGTGCGGCGTCATCGCCTGGCTGCCGACATGAAAACAGATGCCGAGCGCGTCGGATGCCTGCCGCGCAGCACCAAGCAATTCAACCATATCATCAGCTTCTGCGCCAAACTTAGCAGCGAGGCTCAGTTTGCTATGATCCGACGAGACACGGATACGGACCAACAGGTTGAGATCCTCCGCCCCTTTAGTTGCGCGGACAATCTTATCCAGCTCATCCATGGTGTCGAGCGAGAAAGTGCGAACGCCGTGCTGCCAATAGGCCTCGGCGATCGCTTCCTCGGCCTTTACCGGATGCATGAAGCACGATGTCGCCTGCGGCAAGGTTTCGGCGACCAGCCGCACCTCGGCAATCGACGCAACGTCATAATGGGTGATGCCCGCATCCCATAGCAGGCGTAGCAGATCGGGCGAAGGATTCGCCTTTACCGCATACAGCGTTTTTCCCGGAAAGCGGTCTGCGAAGAAGCTGGCGGCCCGAGCAGCGGCGTGTGGACGCAGCAAAGTCACGGGGTTGGCTGGCTTCAGGTCGCGAACTAGACCCAGCGCGCTATGATGATTGTGCAATTCAAGGGACCCCCAAAACGGTTACTAACGACAAGGCTGCCTTGCGGTTATTGGAAGTCCCCCTGGGGCAGCGGGGCGTCATATATTGTGAGGGGGGCGTCGTGTAAAGTGGATTTTTGTTACAATCTGTTCAGGCGTATAAGACATTCAACCTAACCGTGCCTTGAAGTCGGTATAGTCAAACCGCTGCACTTCGCGCAAAGCGTCGGTGTCGCTGTTCCACAGCCAGATTGCGGGCAGGGGGACGCCGTTGAATGTGTTGGTCTTGACCATCGAATAATGCGCCTGATCGAGAAAGGCGATGCGCGTGCCGATAGCGGCCCCTTGCGGCAGCCGATAATCGCCGATCACGTCGCCCGCGAGGCACGACGGCCCGCCGAGGCGGGTGACGGGGCCACCTTGCGCTTCACCCAGCATCGCCGGCCGATAGGGCGCTTCGATGACGTCGGGCATGTGGCAGGTCGCGCTGATGTCGGTGATGGCTAGCCGCATGCCATTGTCGAACAGGTCGAGGATTTCGCCGACGAGGATTCCCGCGTCGAGCGCCACCGCCTCGCCCGGCTCAAGATAGACCTCGCACCCCGTTTCGCTACGCACCTCACGGATAAAGGCGATCAGTTCTTCGCGTTGATAATCGGCACGGGTGATATGGTGGCCACCGCCAAAGTTGAGCCATTTGAGGCGGCCGAAATAGGGCGCGATATGGGGTTTAAGCGCGTCCCAGGTGCGGCGCAGCGGCGCAAAATCCTGTTCGCACAAGGAATGGAAGTGGAGGCCATCGACGCCCTCTAGGTGTTCTGCGCGTAGCTGGCTGACCGGAAAGCCGAGGCGGCTGTGCGGTGCGCACGGGTCATATTTGGCGACTTCGCCTTGCGGGCATTCGGGATTGAGCCTGAGGCCAACGTCGGTGGTGCCGTCGATGAAGCCTGCAAAGCGGCGATGTTGTGCAGGGGAATTAAAGATAAGATGGTCGGAAATGGCGACGATTTCGGCCATGTCTGCCGCCTTATAGCCCGCGCAATAGGTGGCGATTTCACCCCGATAATGATCGCGTGCCAGTCGCGCTTCATAGAGGCCGCTGGTGCAGACGCCGTCGAGATATTCGCCGATCACATCGGCGAGGCTCCACATCGAAAAGGCCTTGAGCGCGGCGAGAGTTTTCGCGCCAGACCGCTCGCCAACATCGGCGAGGATGGCGAGGTTGCGCCGCACTGCTGCCTCATCGACCACGAACGCGGGCGAGGGCACGCGGCCAAGGTCAAAATGGGCAAAGGCCCCGGGGTCGCCTGCGTGAGTTTGCATGATGTTGTCCTAAACCAATGTGTCATCCCCGACTTGATCGGGGATCCATGAATGACCGCTCAGGCCATGGTTTCCCGCTTTCGCGGGAATGACAAAGATGGTGATAGAGATCGCCATCAAAACCCCAATGGCCCATCAAGCGCCTTCCACTGCCACGGCAGGCCGTGCTCCATGAGCATAGTCATGAACGGGTCGGGGTCCATCTGTTCGATATTGAACACGCCGTCTCCAGCCCATGCGCCGCTCGCCATCATCGCCGCACCGATCATCGCGGGGACGCCGGTGGTGTAACTGACCGCCTGATTGCCCGTCTCGGCATAGGCATCCTCATGGTCGCAAATATTAGTGAGGTAGAGCGTTTTCGCCGCGCCATCGAGCCCCACCCCGCTGGCGATGACGCCGATGTTGGTCTTGCCCGTGGTGGTTTCGCCCAAGGAGGAGGGTTCGGGCAGCACCGCTTTGAGGAATTGCAGCGGGATAATCTCGCGCCCTTCATAGATCACCGGGTCGATCCGCGTCATCCCGACATTCTGGAGCACGGTGAGGTGTTTGATATATTCGTCGCCAAAGGTCATCCAGAAGCGCGCGCGTTTCAACTCGGGCAAATGCTTGGCGAGGCTCTCCAGCTCCTCATGATACATGAGATACATATTTTTGGGGCCGACAGCTTCGAAATCGAACGCTTGCTTTGTCGAGAGCGGCGGGGTTTCGATCCATTCGCCATTTTCCCAGTGGCGGGCGGGCGCGGTCACTTCGCGGATATTAATCTCGGGGTTGAAATTGGTAGCAAAAGCCTGGCCATGGTCGCCGCCGTTGCAATCGAGGATGTCGAGCGTGTCGATCCGTGCGAAATGGTGTTTTTTCAGCCACATCGTGAACACACTGGTCACGCCGGGGTCAAAGCCAGAGCCAAGCAGCGCCATCAATCCCGCGTCTTTGAATCGATCATGATAGGCCCATTGCCAATGATATTCGAACTTGGCGACATCTTTTGGCTCGTAGTTGGCGGTGTCCATATAGTGCGCACCAGCGGCAAGGCAGGCCTCCATGATGGTCAGGTCCTGATATGGCAGCGCGAGGTTGACCACTAACGTAGCGCCAATTTCGCGGATCAGCGCGGTGGTGGCCGCAACATCATCGGCATCAATTTGCGCGGTGGCAATGGTGACACCGGTGCGCGCAAGGACAGATTGCGCGATGGCGTCGCATTTGAACTTGCGGCGACTGGCTAGCGTGATGTGCGTGAATGTTTCGGGGCTGAGCTTGTGCAGCATTGCCATCTTGTGGACCGCAACCGACCCAACGCCGCCCGCACCAATCACCAAAACCTTGCTCATAAATTACCCCCGACGCCAAAGAGTGGATTGATAAGAATCTCGCGCCCCTATAGGTCCAACTTATGACAGAACAAACCCCCGATCTTACCGACCCCAATCGTGCGCCTTCGCGGGCGGGTGTGCTGCATGCTGCGGCAAAAATCGCCGAAATCCTCGCGCCAACGCCGCTGTTACCGCTCGAGGTGGATGGGCGCACGATCTGGTGCAAGGCCGAATGCCTGCAACCGATCGGTTCGTTCAAAATCCGCGGTGCGTGGAACCGCATGACCGTTTTGTCGGCGGAACAGCGTGCGCCGGGCGTCGTCGGCGTGTCGAGTGGCAACCATGCGCAGGGCGTTGCCTGGGCGGCACGTAGGCTGGGGACCACGGCGATCATCGTCATGCCAGCGGACGCCCCGCAGGCCAAGATAGCGGCGACCCGCGCGCTGGGCGCTGAGACTATACTGTATGACCGGATGAACGAATCGCGCGATGTGATTGCCGCCGCGATTATGGCCGAGACCGGGCGCAGCCTGGTCCATGCGTTCGGCGACCCATGGGTGATCGAAGGGCAGGGGAGCGTCGGCATCGAAGCCGAGGCCCAGATGCGCGCCGCGACCGGACACAGCATCGACAATATCATCGCTTGCTGTGGTGGCGGAGGGTTGGCGTCTGGCCTCGCGCTCGCCTGCCCCGATGCGCGTGTGACGCTGGTCGAGCCCGAGGGGTGGGACGATGTGACCCGCAGCCTTGAAAGCGGGGCGATCTGCACCGTCGACAATCCGCCACCAACCGCGTGCGATGCGTTGCAGACACCCGGCACTTACCCCATCAACTTTGCGGTGCTGCAAGCGCGCGGCGTGCGTGGTGTGCGCGTGAGCGAATCCGAGGTTCGCACAGCGCAGCGCGCCGCGTTTGAGCGGCTGCACCTGGTGGTAGAGCCTGGCGGTGCGGTCGCGCTCGCCGCCGTGTTGGCTGGCAAGGTGGCGGTGACCGACGCGACGATGATTACGCTGTCGGGCGGCAATGTTGACGCTGACAGTTTTGCCACCATACTGGTGGATTAGGCAGCCTATGCGCGGGTTATTGCCGGGGATGCCTAGGGATAGCTGGCCCCAACGAAATAAAGGCCATCAGGCGGCGCGTTAAACCCCAGCTCCGCGCGGTCGCACGCTGCCAACGCATCGGCCAAATCATCCGCATTCCATTGCCCGCGCCCGACCATGGCGAGGCACCCGACCATCGAGCGCACCTGGTGATGGAGAAAGCTACGTGCTTCGGCGCGGATGACGATGCGGTCATCGATGCGCGTGACATCGAGCCGATCAATTGACTTGATCGGGCTTTTCGATTGGCAATGGGCAGAGCGGAAGGTTGTGAAATCGTGCAATCCCACCAGTCGCTGGGCTGCGTCATGCATCGCACCCGCATCAAGGGGATATTTCACTTGCCACGCCAGCCCTGCCTCCAGTGTCAGCGGCGCGCGGCGATTGATGATGTGGTAATCATAAGCGCGGCCTGTGCAGGAAAAACGCGCGTGCCAATCATCCGCGACGATGGAACAGGCCAGCACTGCGACGGGGGCGGGACGCAGAACCGCGTTGAGCGCCTCCATCATGCGGAACGGTCTCATCGCCTTGGCGCAATCGAAATGCGCCGGCATCGCGCGGGCATGGACCCCGGCGTCGGTGCGCCCAGCGGCGAAGGCCGTCACTGCCTCGCCAGTGATTTGCAGCACCGCCGCCTCGACAGCCGCCTGCACGCTGGGGTCGCTGGTCTGTCGCTGCCAACCCATGAAGGGGCGACCATCCCATTCGAGCAACAGGCGATAACGCGGCATTAGCTAAGCTTTGCGCCGATGGGGATGCGGTGGCCACGTAAAAAATCACCAGCGCTCATTGCGCCGCGCCCTGCGCGCTGGAGCAATGTCGGGCGGATCGCGCCAGGGTTACAGGCAATGGCCAAGCTGTCGTCGATGATGGTGCCGGGGGCTGCGCCATGCGATGGAAAGTCGAGAGGAAGCTCTTCGGTTGCCAGCAATTTTACGCGCTCCCCCGCAATTTCAAACCACGCACCCGGCGCTGGGTTAAATGCGCGGACCATCCGTTCGATTTGAACCGCCGAGAGGTTCCAGTCGATCCGCGCTTCGTCCTTGGTGATTTTGGTGGCTGTGGTGGCGCCCGCTTCGCTCTGTGCAACGGGCGGGTAGTCAACTATATTGACCAATACCCGATCCATCAAACACGCCCCAAGTATCGCCAACTCGCCGGTCAATTCGCCCGCCGTTTTGTGCGCAATCGGCGTGCGTCCTTCCAGCCGCACAGGCCCAGTGTCGAGCCCCGCCTCCATTTGCATGATGCCAACGCCAGTCTCTATGTCGCCCGCCAATATCGCGCGCTGCACCGGCGCGGCACCGCGCCACCGCGGTAATAGCGAGCCATGGACGTTGAGGCAGCCATGCGCGGGTGCATCGAGCACCGATTGCGGTAGAATGAGGCCATAGGCCGCGACAACCGCCACATCGGCGTTTAGCGCAGCGAAATCAGCCTGAACTTCGGCGTTTTTCAGGCTGGTTGGTGTGCGCACCATCAGCCCAAGCGCGTCGGCGCGGGCATGGACCGCCGAGGGTGCAAGGCGCTTGCCACGGTGCGCGGGGCGCGGCGGCTGGCTATAGACGGCGCATAGGTCATGCCCCGCCGTTACAAGGGCATCGAGCGTTGGCACCGCAAAATCGGGCGTTCCCATGAAAATGATCCGCATGGCCGAGGCTTTAGGGCGTCAGCTTGGCCGAGGGAAGGGGTCAATCGAGCGGCGCTTCGCGGCCAAAGGTCATTCTATCGACCAGGGCAACGCCTATCAGCAGCATTTTGATGAGGATCAGCAAGATCATGGCCAGCATCATCTTCATGCGAATTGCTCCATCGACGGCGGGTAACAAGCGGCAGAAACGGCCCTATCGATTTTTCCACTGACGCTGTACACCAGAGCATCCAAGAATTGATCGGTTGCCTGCGCCCAGTTGTGCAGCGCGCCTTCAGTGGCAACGCATGCACGATCGCACCCCAGTGCTTTTGCGACCGCCTGTGCCAGATCATCGTCGAGCGCCCCCGAAGCTTTGGTGACAATATCGCGCGGACCGGTGACGGGGAAAGCGGCGACAGGCGTGCCACAGGCCATCGCCTCGATCATCACCAGCCCAAAGGTGTCGGTGCGACTGGGAAAGACGAGCACATCCGCTGCGCGATAGGCCGCAGCCAGCGCATCGCCGGTTAATTTGCCGAGGAACAGGGCGTGGCCATATTTGTTCCGCAACTGCGTGAGTGCTGGCCCGTCGCCGACAATCACCTTGCTGCCCGCATGGTCCATGGCCAGAAACGCATCAATATTCTTTTCGATGGCGACACGCCCGACGGTGAGCATGACCGGGCGCGGCAAGCCCGCCATCGCCAGGTGCGGCGCATGACCCGTGTGAAACTGCGCCGTGTCAACCCCGCGGCCCCAATGCGCCAGATGGCCGATGCCGTGTGCGCGCAATTCATCGCGGATCGACGCTGTGGCAGTCAATACGCGGTCGGCCGGGCGGTGAAACCAGCGAACATAGCGCCAAATCCAGCGCTCTTTTATGCCAGTGCGCGCGGCGACATAGGCTGGAAATTGCGTGTGATAGGCGGTGGTGAAGCGCCGCCGGTTGCGCAGGCACCATCGGCGCGCCGCCAGCCCCAGCGGCCCTTCGGTGGCGATGTGGATGGCATCCGGCGCAAAGGCGGCGATCCTCCGCCCGACAAAGCCAGGCATGGCGATAGCAAGGCGAATCTCGCGATAGGTGGGGCAGGGGACCGAGTGGCACAGGTCGGGGGTAATCATCGCCACCTCGTGCCCGCGCGCGGTCAATTCATCCCGCGTCGCGCACAGGGTCCGGACAACGCCGTTGGTCTGCGGCAACCAGGCATCGGATACGATCAGGATACGCATCGCCTATGCCGCCAACGGTTCGGGCAGTGGCGGCATAGCCCTGACGTCATCGCGCTGCCGCCTCGCCGCCATTTCATCGGCCCAGTGGAGTATTTCCATCCGCCCGTCATGATGTTCGACAAGCGCGGTGCACCCCTCAACCCAATCGCCGTCATTATAATAAGCAACGCCATCATATTCGCGCATTTCGGCGCTGTGGATATGACCGCAGATGACACCGTCAACGCCGCGATGTCGCGCGGCTTGCGCCACAACCTCCTCGTATCGGTCGATGAATTGCACCGCGTTCTTGACCTTGTGCTTGGCGATCATCGACAGCGACAGATAGGGCAGGCCCAGCCAGCTCCGCGCGCGGTTGACCACCATATTGAGCCGCAGCAGCCATGTGTAAGCCGTGTCGCCGATCAGCGCGAGCCAGCGGTGCGACAGGACGATGCTGTCAAACTCATCGCCGTGCAGCACCAGCAGGCGCCGACCATCGGCGGTGATGTGGATTGCCTCGCGCTCTATGGCGACCCCGCCAAAATCAGCGCCGCAAAACGGGCGCAGCATCTCGTCGTGATTGCCGGGGATATAGACCACGCGCGTGCCGCGCCGCGCGCGCTTCAATATACGCCAGATCACATCATTATGCTCGGCCGGCCAATAATGCCGCTTTTTAAGCTGCCAGCCATCGATGATGTCACCGACCAGATAGAGGGTTTCGCAATCAACATGGTCAAAAAAGTCGATCAGCAGCTTGGCGTTGCAGCCGCGTGTGCCGAGGTGGATGTCGCTGATCCATACGCTGCGATAGCTACGGCGACACTCAAATATCTGCTCGGGGACGTGCGGCTGTTTTTTGAGCGGGTCGAACGCCGCCGCGATACGGGTTATTTGACTGGCCGATGCCATGGGCATCCGTCCCCTTGCTGTTGGTTGGGCTCCCTAAACACGAAATATGTGACAATTGCCCTGCCACTGCGGTGACAGCTTTGTGACAGTGTGCAGATGTGTGGCGCGGCGTGCCAGCGATTGCGCCCAGCGGTTGCACAAGGTGCGCGACCGCCTTAGGACGACGCCATGGCCGCAAGTGAAATCGAAGCCTTGGTGCAACAATTGGCGCGGTTGCCCGGGCTTGGGCCGCGCAGCGCCCGGCGCGCGGTGCTCCACCTCATCAAGAGGCGCGAAGTGGCGATGGCCCCGCTGCTCGCCGCGCTGGGCCGCGTCAACGATAGCCTAGTGACGTGCGAGAGTTGCGGCAATGTTGATACGGTCAACCCATGCGCCATCTGCGCCGACCCGCGCCGAGACGCGCGCAGCCTGTGTGTGGTCGAGGACGTGGCGGATCTGTGGGCGCTCGACCGATCGCGGCTGTTCCCCGGCCGCTATCATGTGCTCGGCGGGCGGCTCAGCGCGCTCGACGGCGTCGGGCCGAGCGATTTGGCGATAGAGGCGCTGGTCCGCCGTGTTGCAGCAGGCGGTATTGACGAGGTGGTGCTGGCGATGAATGCGACCTTGGAGGGGCAGACCACCGCGCATTATATCACCGATCGGCTCGAGGGGCTGCCAATCCGCCTGACGCAGCTTGCGCATGGGTTGCCCGTGGGCGGAGAGCTGGATTATTTGGATGAAGGCACGCTGGCCCAGGCGCTCCGCGCACGCAGGCCGGTGGGGTGAAGCCGCACCCAGACGATATCCCCCTTGACGCCCCGCGTGCGCAATCATAACTGACGCCTCATGGCC
>JBEBJX010000064.1:0-12410 GCA_040079655.1 Sphingopyxis sp.
ATGAAAGGCGTCGCAGTCATGTTTGCCGGAGACGCGAAATGAAAGGCGTCGGGACCGACATCGGTATCATCCATTTTGTGGGAATAGGCGGTATCGGCATGTCCGGCATCGCCGAAGTGATGCACAACCTTGGTTATCATGTGCAAGGCTCTGATATCGCCGAATCTTATGTGATTGAGGGGCTGCGAAAACGCGGCATTCGCGTCGCCATTGGTCATGCGGCGGCCAATGTCGCAGGGGCGTCGGTGGTTGTTACTTCAACCGCAGTCAAACGCGGAAATCCTGAAGTGGAAGCGGCGCTGGAGCGGCGTATTCCGCTGGTTCGTCGCGCCGAAATGCTCGCCGAACTGATGCGATTGAAATCGACGGTGGCGGTGGCGGGCACCCACGGCAAGACGACAACCACCAGCCTGGTCGCGGCGCTGCTCGATGCCGGTGGCATCGACCCCACCGTCATCAATGGCGGCATTATCAACAATTATGGGTCGAACGCGCGGCTTGGCGCGTCGGACTGGATGGTGGTGGAGGCCGACGAGAGCGACGGCAGCTTCCTCAGGCTCGACGGCACCATCGCTATTGTCACCAATATCGACCCCGAGCACCTCGACCATTATGGCAGCTTCGATGCGGTCAAGGATGCCTTTGTCGAATTTATCGAGAACGTCCCCTTTTACGGAGCAGCGATGCTTTGTCTCGATCACCCCGAAGTGCAGGCGATCATCCCGCGTATCCGCGATCGCCGCATCATTACTTATGGTTTTTCGGCGCAAGCCGACGTGCGCGGCACCAATGTTGTTCCCGGGCCAGACGGCAATCGATTTGATGTGGTGGTGCGCTTGCCCGACGGGCATGTGCGGACGATAGAGGGTATCCACCTGCCGATGTCGGGGCGGCACAATGTTCAAAATGCGCTGGCAGCAATAACCGTCGCCCTGCATATGGGGGTCGATGACCCGACGATTATCAACGGCTTTGCTGGCTTTGCCGGGGTCAAGCGACGCTTTACCAAGGTTGGTGAAATCGCCGTGGCGGGTGGCCATATCAGTGTGATTGATGATTATGCCCATCACCCGGTGGAAATTCGCGCCGTCTTGTCGGCGGCACGCGAAGGGGCGGGGGCCGGGCGCGTGGTCGGCATTGCCCAGCCGCACCGTTTCACCCGGCTGCGCGATCATATGGATGATTTTCAACAGGCATTTAACGATGCCGACATCGTCCTTGTCCTGCCCGTTTATGCTGCAGGAGAGGAGCCGATCGACGGCATTGCATCCGATGCGCTGGTGGCGGGCCTGCGCGGGCGCGGGCACCGTCAGGCGATGGTGATTGCCGATGCGGATACGCTGGCCAATACGCTGGCGGCTGCGATTGCGGCGGGTGATCTGAGCGCTGGCGACACAGTGATCTGCATGGGCGCTGGCGACATTACCAAAATGGCCGCAGGTTTGGCCGTTGCGGTGGAGGGGCGCTTGGCATGATCGCCACACTGGCCATGCCCAAGGTGCGCGGCAAATTGACCGCGAATGCCCCATTGGCTCCGCTCACCTGGTTCAAAACGGGCGGCGCGGCTGAGTGGCTGTTCGAGCCCGCTGATATCGCCGACCTGCAAGCCTTTCTGCGCGATCTCGATCCGACGGTGCCGGTGATGGCGCTCGGCCTCGGCTCCAACCTGATCGTCCGCGACGGCGGCTGGCCGGGGGTCGTGGTGCGGCTGGGCAAAGCCTTTGCCAAGGTTGAAATTGCCGATGAAACGGCCTTGCGTTGCGGCGGCGGTGCATCGGGGATATTGGTTTCATCGAGCGCGCGCGATGCCGGCATCGGCGGGCTGGAGTTTTTGCGCTCGATCCCCGGCACCGTTGGTGGCTTTGTGCGGATGAACGGCGGTGCCTATGATGGCGAGGTGAAGGACATCCTTGTGGATTGCGATGTCGTGTTGCGGTCGGGGGAGTTGGCGACCTTGGCAGCTGAGGAATTGCATTACAGCTATCGCCACAGCGCATTGCCCGACGGCGCGGTGGTGGTTGCTGCGCGTTTTTGCGGCCATGCTGCCGAGCCCGCAGCGATTCAGGCCGAAATGGACCGCATCTCGGCAAGCCGCGAGGCATCACAGCCGCTGCGCACCAAAACCGGCGGCTCAACCTTCAAAAACCCCGCTCCTGAGCTTTCTGGGGGGCGCAAGGCATGGCAGCTGGTCGATGAGGCTGGCTGTCGCGGGCTTCGCCAGGGCGGGGCACAGGTGAGCGAGAAACACACCAATTTCCTCATCAACACCGATGATGCGACCAGCGCGGATATTGAGGCGCTGGGCGAGGAAGTGCGCAGGCGTGTGAAGGCGCACAGCGGCGTGGAGTTGGCATGGGAGATAGAGCGCGTGGGTGTGGTGAAATGACCCGAGGACCATGGCATGTCGCTGTATTGATGGGCGGATGGTCGGCCGAACGCGAAGTGTCGCTGACCAGCGGGCGCGATATTGCCCATGCACTGGAGGGGCGCGGGCACCGCGTCACCCGCATCGATATGGACCGTGATGTCGCGTTGCGGCTCGCCGAGGCCAAGCCCGATGTCGTGTTCAACGCGCTGCATGGGGTGCCGGGCGAGGACGGCACGATACAGGGGCTGCTCGACCTGATGGGCCTCAAATACACGCATTCGGGCATGGTGACGTCGGTGATCGCGATCGACAAGGAACTGACCAAACAACGGCTGGTGCCGCACGGTATTCCGATGCCGGTGGGGACTATTGTTGCGAGCGAGGCGCTGTTTGCCGGTGATCCGTTGCCGCGGCCTTATGTTTTGAAACCGATCAACGAAGGCTCGTCGGTCGGGGTCGCCATCGTCAAGGACGACAGCAATTATGGCAATCCCATCGCCCGCAGCGCCAAGGGGCCGTGGCAGGATTTTACCGAACTGCTCGCCGAGCCGTTTATCAAAGGGCGCGAGCTGACCGTCGCCGTGCTGGGCGACGCTGTTCAGGGGGACAGGGCATTGGCGGTGACCGAACTGCGCGTAAAATCGGGTGGGTTTTACGATTATGACGCCAAATATACCGATGGATTGACGGTCCATGTCTGCCCGGCTGATGTGCCACCAAATATCGCGGATAGGATGATGCAGATCGCGCTCGATGCGCATCATCTGCTAGGGTGCAAAGGGGCGTCGCGTTCCGATTTCCGCTGGGATGATGAGCAAGGCGAGGCGGGCATATTTTTGTTAGAGGTGAATACGCAGCCGGGCATGACACCACTCAGCCTGGTGCCCGAACAAGCCCAATATATTGGTATTGATTATGCCGAGCTGGTAGAGCGTATCGTGGAGCAGGCATTATGAATAAAAGCACGCGTAAACCCCAGGCAGTGAGGCGCGGCAAGGCGACGCGGCCCAAGGCTTCTCCTCGCCGGACCAGGCGCGGCCCGTCTATTTGGGAGCGAGCTTTGGCGGCGCAGCCCTTGCCGCCGATTGCGATCCGGCGCATTGCGATTGTGGTATTCCTTGGCCTGTTCGCCCTGATTGGCTGGCAGGTTGGCGCAAGAACCGGGCTCAATGCCTATGTGCGTGCCGAGGCGATCGACGCCGTTGGTCGCGCAGGTTTTTCGGTAAAACGGGTTGAGGTGGTCGGGGCCAATCGTATCGATCGATTGCATGTCTATGATATTGCGCTCAATCAGCAGGACAGATCGATGGCTGCATTCAGCCTGAGCGAGGTTCGCAGCGAATTGTTGCGTTATGGCTGGGTCGCCGATGCCCGCGTTAGCCGCCGCCTGCCTGACACATTGGTGATTGATTTGGTCGAACGATCGCCGGTCGCTGTCTGGCAAAACCGCGGAGGCTATACATTGATAGACGGCAATGGCCGGCTTTTGCCCGGGGTGGATGCGGCGAGCATGCCCGGATTACCGATCCTGGTTGGGCAGCACGCGCCCTCGCAAATGTCCAAATTAGAGCTATTGCTTGGCTCTGCCCCTGCGCTGCGCCCGCGCCTGGCTGGTGCAAGCTGGGTCGGCAATCGGCGCTGGGATCTGCATTTCAAAACAGGAGAGACATTGGCATTGCCCGATGATGCCGAAAGAGCAGAGGCGGCCTTGATTGAGTTTGCGCGCATGGACGGCGTTAATCGCTTGCTTGGGCGCGGTGTGCAAAGATTTGACATGCGCATTGCCGATCGTTTTGTGCTCCGCCCTGGCCGCGCTGGCTCGCTAGACGGGCTCGAAGGCTTTGTTGGCGACCACAGGCGGGTTGAGACCGAGCGACCATCGGCTGCGGCCCCATCGGCTGCGGCCCCATCGGCTGCGGCCCCATCGGCTGCGGCCCCATCCGCTGCGGCTCCATCTGCCGCGCCTGGCGGATAGTTGGGGAAAACAAACAATGCCACCGCCCCGTATCGAGCGACTTTTCACCGCCATTGATGTCGGCACCACCAAGGTGGCGGTGTTGATCGCTGGCCAGACTGCAGACGGCACCATCCATGCGCTGGGCACCGGTGTGCGTGAAAGCATGGGGGTTAAACGCGGATATGTGGTCGATATTCCGGCTGTGGATCGGTCGATAAGAGAGGCGCTGGAGCAAGCGGAGCGTGTTGCGGGCATTGAGGTTCAGCAAGCATGGGTCAGCTTTGGCGGACAGTCGTTGACCAGTCGCACGGTCGACTATAGCGACCCATTCAGTCGCGGTCAGATTGAGGCTGAGGATATTGACGAGCTGCTGGACCGTGCGCGGGTGGGGGCGCTGCGCGACGATTGTGTTACGCTGCATGCTCAGCCAACGCTGTATACCTTGGATGGCAATGTCAGCGTCAAAGACCCTGTCGGCCTGTTTTCGGACAGGTTGGGCGTGTCGATCCATGTGGTAGAGGCTGATCGCGGGCCGGTGAGCAACCTGGTGACGGCGGTTCGGGCGGCGCATGTCGACATTCGCGAAGTGGTGGCATCGATGATGGCAACCGGAATGTCGAGCTTGACCGAGGAACAGCGCGATATTGGCACGGCATTGGTCGATATCGGTGCGTCGCTCACGAATATTGGGCTTTTTGCGGGCGGGGTGCTGGTTGGTATCGCTATAATCACCGCCGGCGGGGCCGATATTACCGACGACATTGCCTCGGAATTTGGCATAAAACGCAGCGTGGCCGAGCGGCAAAAATGTTTTTACGGATCGGCCATTTCCAGCCCGCGCGATCATCAGGATCAGCTCGATATCGATTCTGGTTCGGATGAGGGCGAGCGACCCAAAAAAACGCGGGCCCAGCTCAATGCCGTCATCCGCAAACGGCTCGATCATTTCATTCCCCAGATTGGCGTCTTGCTGGCAGAGATGGGCGATGGCGGCCCCGCGCAAAGGCAAATCATGCTCACAGGCGGAACATGCGAGCTCAAGGGAATGGCAGATTATGTCCAGTCTGTTTTGGGCGGGTCGGTCCAAGTGGCGCGCCCGCATGGCGTTGTTGGGTTGCCGCCGGCGCATTGCGGCCCTGCATTTTCAACCGCCGTAGGCTTGGCCCTCTATGCCGCTGCGCCACCTATGGACATACGCCCACAAGGCGATGGTGTTGGTTTTTCGGAAGGTCCGCAGTACTGGTGGAAGCGTCTGGCGAGCATGTGGCAGCGACAAAAGTGAAATAAATTTGCAATATGGTTAAAATGGGGATTCAATAACGATCAATATTGTGCCAATATCCCGTTGCTGGTGGTGTCTGGCCCATTGCCGACACAATATTTAGGTTTTTTGCACTCCCTAGTGCGCCCGGAGGAGTTTATTTATGAGCATCAATATTGGTCTTCCGCAGGTTGACGGGCTAAAACCCAGAATTGCCGTAATCGGTGTTGGTGGTGCGGGCGGTAATGCCATCGCCAATATGATCGCATCGAGCGTTGACGGTGTTGATTTTCTGGTCGCCAATACCGACGCACAGGCGCTCAACGCCAGTAGCGCGGAACGGCGCATCCAGCTTGGTGCTCAAATCACGCAGGGGCTGGGCGCCGGATCCCGACCCGAAGTCGGCCGCGCAGCCGCAGAGGAATCGATTGTCGACCTGGAGCAGGTGCTCGATGGCCTGCACATGGTTTTCATCGCTGCGGGCATGGGCGGAGGCACCGGAACCGGTGCCGCACCGGTTATCGCAAAAGCCGCGCGCGACAAAGGGATTTTGACGGTCGGCGTCGTCACAAAACCCTTCAGCTTTGAAGGTGCGCGGCGGATGCGCTCTGCCGAGGCCGGGATTGAAGAGCTGGAAAAACATGTCGACACGTTGATCGTCATCCCGAACCAGAATCTGTTCATGGTGGCCGAAGCTAAAACGACATTTATCGAAGCCTTCCGCATGGCCGATGAGGTTTTGCAACAGGGGGTGCGCGGTATCACCGACCTTATGGTCATGCCGGGCCTCGTTAATCTGGATTTCGCCGACGTTAAATCGGTTATGCGCGATGCTGGTAAGGCGATGATGGGAACCGGCGAAGCCGAAGGCGAAGGCCGGGCGCTTAGTGCGGCGCAACAGGCTATCGCCAACCCCTTGCTCGAAGGCGTCAGCATGGCCGGGGCAAAGGGCGTCATCATTTCCATCTCGGGTGGTGAGGATATGGGGCTGTTTGAGCTGCAGGAAGCCGGTGATCATATCCGCGATCTTGTGGATCCCGACGCGAATATCATTTGGGGATCGGCGTTTAACCCCGCGCTCAATGGGCGTATCCGGGTGTCGGTTGTGGCGACTGGCCTAGACTTGACGAACCAGGGGTCGGTTCAACGCAACAGCTTTGCCTTTCAACCCCGCCCGGCAGCCGTGTCAAGCTTTGCGCCTGCCTCGCTGTCGCCAATGCCGACCGCACCAACGCCAAGTTTCACCACGGCGGCAGCGCCAGAGCCGGTGGACGAGCCCGAGCTGGAGCCAGAAGCCGCTGTTCCTGATGTTGCATCGCCCATGATCGAACCACTGATTGCACCGGGATTTTCTTCGCATGACGACGCAGCAGATGATGATGACGAGTTGGTGCTTGAAATGTCTGAGGGCGCATTGCTCGATGAAGCGAATGATGCGGAGTCTGATCGCGATAGCGATGATGATATTTTCCCAACTATTGCGCGGGCGAGCGAATTGCCAGTGGCGGCTGTTGAGCCAGAATCAGCGCCAGTCGTTGCCGCTCCGGCTCCATCTTCGGGCGGGACGCTGTTTGAACGAATGAAGGCGCTGTCGCGGATGGAGGCCTCGAAGGATAATGGCGACAGCGCTGACGGTGACGGTGACGGCGATGATGACGATAGCCGTTTTCCAGCGATTCCCCGTTTCCTGGGCAAACAATCCAATCAATGAGCGGGCGTATAAGACGGCGAAGCTGCCGGTGCATACCCCCTTTGTGCAGAGCCATTTTGTTTCGAACCTCGATGGTGCTGCAATAGAGTTTGTGACCAAGGCCGTAAGACGTGATATCGCACAGCCGTGATGAAAAATAAGATGGATATTGGCTTCGGATTGATCCGAGCACCCATGGCTGCATTGCTGATAACAGCATTGCCTTTCCCGGCATCGGGACAGATTGGCCCAGCCCAACCCGGTTCCGAGTCTCCGGCCGCCCTGGATCCGGAAACATCTGCACGGCTTGCCGCACAGCGCGATCTGACCAGCGCTTTATCGCGAATTGCCGCCAACTCGTCCGATTGGATGGCATTATCACAAGCGGGTCGCGCCGCGCTGGCTCTTGGCGATGCTCGGGCCGCCATAGGCTTTTTGGCACGAGCAGAGGCACAGGCGCCGCGTGACCCCATCATCAAGGCAGCGATGGGCGCGGCGATGGTCCAGCTCGAAGACCCGGCCCAGGCGATGCGCTATTTCGATGCGGCGATTGCGGCGGGCGGGCTCGACCGCACCTATATGGCCGACCGCGGCCTGGCGTTTGACCTGCTTGGAGAACAGGCGCGCGCCCGGGCCGATTATGCTATTGCTGCCGTTTCGCACCCATCGGCGGAATTGACGCGGCGCACCGCGATTTCGCTCGGTATATCGGGGGAAATGGACCGCGCCGTGCAGTTATTGGGGCCGTTGTTGCGCGCACAGGACCGCGCGGCGTGGCGTTCGCGCGCGATGATCGTGGCGATGAATGGCCGGGCGGATGAGGCACGCGAAATTGCGCGGGCGACAATGCCACAACAGCTTGCGACGGGATTAGAGCCCTATTTTGCGATGATGGACCGGTTGACCCCTGCACAATTGGCCTTGGCCGCACATTTCGGGCGCTTCCCCAGCTATGACGTGGTGAGCACACAGCCATCGCGGATGGCGGCGCGAAGCGTGTTGGCGGCCGCAGCTCCTCCGCCAGTGCGGGGGAACAACAGCCGGGGGCCGCGCAATAACCGGGATCGCGGCACGCGCGATAGTGGGCGCGGCACGCGCGATAGTGGGCGCGGCACGCGCGATAGTGGGCGCACGACGGTGGCCATGGCAACCCCGCCTCCCGCTCCAACCCCGGTCCCAACGCCTCCAGCACCCGAACCAGCACCCGCGTCGCCGCCTCCACCCCCGCCCGAGCCGGTGCGCGTTTCGCAGCCGGTCGTCCAGGCACTCCCCGCGCCGATAGAGCCAACGCCCGCACCTCCTACAACGCCAACGCCCGCACCTGTCTCAACGCCTGTGCCAGTCACCCGCCCCGTTGCTGGCCCGCCAAATGTCACGCCGCCGGGCATCATCATCATCCGCTCGGTTCCCGCGTCGTCGCTGCCGACAGCCCCTGCTGCTCCGGCACCAGTCCCTGCTGCTCCGGCACCGGCCACCACGGTCGTGCCCGGCTGGTCGCTCGAATCGGTTGTGGCCAGCATTAGGATTCCCGAAGCGGAGCGGGCGGCGGGCAACGGGGCATTGTCGATCCAGGAAATGGAGGCGATTGCGGCTGAACGCCGTGCGCGCCAACGCGCAGAGGCCGCCGCCGCGCGCACAGCTGCTGCTGCCGAAGCGGAAACCCGCCGCCGGAACGAGGCCGAGGCTCGCCAGAGGGCAGAGGAAGAGGCCACAGCGCGCGAAGAAGCCGAAACGCTCCGCCGCCACCCCGCACGGATTTGGGTGCAGATAGCAACGGGAGCCGATGTTGCTGCGCTCGGGCATGATTGCCGCCGCCTGGCGCGCGCGCATACAGCCAGTTTCAATGGGCAGAGCTGTGCCAGCGCGGTGTGGAACCGCACGCGGCGGCTGGTTGTCGGCCCGTTTCGAAGCGCGGCGGCGGCGCGGACCTGGCTCACCGCCTATACGCGCGATGGCGGCGAGGGTTTTGCCTGGTCAAGCGCGGCTGGCCAGGAAGTGACCCCCATTGGCCGCTGACCTGGCGCATCTGGCCTGCGTCCCAGCGCGCTCGCGCGGGCGACAGCATGAAGAGACCAGCAGACCCCAGCGCGGAGAGTCGCTCTCGCCTTTCCCACTGGCAAGCCAGCGCGGAGAGTCGCTCTCGCCGACAGGTCAGCGCGGCCCGCGTGACGCCTTTCAGCGCGACCGAGACCGGATCATCCACTCGATCGCCTTTCGCCGCCTGAGACACAAGACTCAGGTGTTCATCGCTCCCGATGGCGATCATTACCGCGTTCGCCTGACCCACAGCCTCGAGGTCGCCCAGATTGGCCGCACCATCGCTCGCGCGCTTGGCCTCAACGAGGATCTGACCGAGGCGCTGTGTCTGGCGCATGACATTGGCCACCCGCCGTTCGGCCATGCGGGAGAGGATGCGCTACAGGCGTGCCTCGCCCCTTATGGCGGGTTTGACCATAATGCCCATACGCTGCGCACACTGATGCGGCTGGAGGCGCCTTACCCGCATTTCGACGGCCTTAACCTGACGTGGGAGATGCTCGAGGGGCTGGCCAAGCATAACGGCCCAGTAAGCGCGCCGACCTGGGCGATGGTCGAATGCGACGCCGATTTTCCGCTCGATCTTGGCAGTTTTGCGTCGCTGGAGGCGCAAGTCGCGGCGGTGGCGGACGACATCGCCTATGACAATCACGATATTGATGATGGGCTGCGCGCGGGGTTGCTCAGCCTCGATCAATTGCTCGAACAGCCGTTTGTCGCCGATCAGTGGCGTGGGCTTGAGGCGCGGCTGGGCGGGGTTCCGCAGCCCCGGCAATTGCGCGAGCTGGTTCGCACCCAGATTGGCCTGATGGTCAACGATGTGATCGACGCGACGCTTGTCGCAACCAGGCAGGCGGGCGTGGCCAGCGTGGCGGATGTGCGTGCGGCGGGGCAGGCGCTGGCCGGTTTTTCGAGCGATATGACGCTGGCTGAGCGTGACCTCAAACGCTTCATGTATCGCACGCTCTACCACCACCCCAGCCAGTTGACGGCGGCGGAGGCTGCGCGCGACGTCGTCACCAGCCTGTTCGTCGCTTATCAGGGCGATCCGTCGGTAATGGGCGGCGACTGGGCTGCGGCGCTTCCCAATGACGAGACGGGGCGCGCACGCCACATCGCCGATTATATCGCGGGAATGACCGACCGTTTTGCGCTGGATCGCTACGGCGAACTGTTTGGGCATCGCCCGTCGGCATTGAGCTAATTGCCTTACAGCGATTGACTCTGGGACAGGGGCAAGCCATGGCCAAACCGTCGTTTGAAGACGCGGGAGAGGGGTGGCCATGCGCCACCCGCCGAAGGAGCAACCGCCCCGGAAACTCTCAGGCAAATGGACCGCGTCTGACTTTGCGGCACTCTGGAAAGCATAGCATGGGTCCGCCCATGCTGTCACCGACGGTGTAAGCCCGCCTGTTCTTGACAAGAGCATGGCGGCGCGAAAACTCTCAGGTAAAGTGACAGAGGGGGCAGTGTGACGGGTCGGTCCGCCGATCCCGCTATGCTGTGCCTGCCTCATGCCCACGGATGCCCCAGATGACCGACACCCACGATCTCGCCGATGCCCACCCAGATGCCAATAGCGAAGATGGCCCCGAAATTGAGACACTGGCGCTCACGCTCGACGCGTGGCACCGCGCGCGAGGGGGCCGCATGGTCGCCTTTGCCGGCTACCATATGCCGATCCAATATGAAGAAGGCATCATGGCCGAGCATCACTGGGTGCGGGAAAATGCCGGCCTGTTCGACGTGTCGCACATGGGGCAGTTGCTGCTATCGGGCGAGGGGCTGGACGCTGCGGTTGAAGCGTTGCTGCCGATCGACCTCGCAACGCTCGACCTTGGTCAGCAACGCTATTCGCTGTTGCTTGACGACAATGGCGGTGTGCTTGATGATCTGATGGTTTCGCGCTGGCCGGACAAGCTTTTCCTGGTGGTCAACGGTGCGACCAAATGGGATGATATGGCGCATTTGCGCGAACATCTGCCCGACGCGATCACGCTCAACCATCTGGACGATCGGGCGCTGCTGGCCTTGCAGGGGCCGAAAGCCTTTGACGTGCTGGCGCGCCATGTCACCGGGCAATGGCCATTGTCGGCGCTGAGCTTTATGCGCTTTGGCCATTTTGATCTGGGCGGGGTTTCGGCTGCCATCAGCCGATCGGGCTATACCGGCGAAGACGGGTTCGAAATCTCGATTCCGGCGGATCAAGCAGAAAAAATTGCCAACCTGCTTTGTGCTGAGCCCGAAGTAAAACCGATCGGCCTTGGCGCACGCGATTCACTCAGGCTAGAGGCGGGCCTGCCGCTCTATGGCCATGATCTTTCGCCTGACACCAACCCGATAGAGGCAGGACTGGCCTTTGGCATCAACAAGCGCCGCCGCAGCCCAATAGAACAAGGCGGGTGCGGCTTTCCGGGTGCGGATCGCATTTTGAAGGCGCTGGCCGATGGGCCGTCGCGCCGACTGGTCGGCTTCACCGTCGAAGGCCGCCAGCCTGTGCGCGAAGGTGCCACTATTCATCATGAAGATCAGCGGGTTGGCGCCATTACCTCAGGAGGTTTCTCACCTACGTTGGGTGCGCCGATTGCCATGGGCTATGTGGCCAGCGCTTATGCCGTGCCTGGCACCAAGCTTGAGGCCGAGGTGCGCGGGCGCCGCATCACCATGACCGTGACCGCAATGCCCTTTGTTCCCCACCAATATGTCCGCAAGAAAGGTTGAACCATGCCGCGTTATTTTACCGAAGATCATGAGTGGATTGACGTCGATGGCGACGCTGCGACCGTCGGCATTACCGATCACGCGCAAAGCCAGCTTGGCGATATTGTGTTCGTCGAACTACCTGCGGCAGGGCGCGTGCTGGCCAAGGGTGCTGATGCGGCAGTGGTCGAATCGGTCAAGGCGGCATCCGACGTTTACGCCCCCGTTTCGGGGAGGGTGAGCGCGGGCAACGTTGCGCTCGAAGGTGATCCGGCGCTGGTCAACAGCGCGGCGGAGAGTGCAGCCGAGGGCGGGGGCTGGTTTTTCAAGCTGACGCTCGGCGATGCGGGCGAGCTCGACGGATTGATGGATGCGGCAGCTTACAAGGCGTTTGTCG
>JBEBJX010000065.1:0-12056 GCA_040079655.1 Sphingopyxis sp.
TTTTTGCGCCTCTCACGTCCCGCTGCGGCGTCTTTTTTGCGCCTCTCACGTCCCGCTGCGGCGATGAGCCTGCTGCTTGCCGTGCCGCTGGCGACAAGCGCGATGGCCACTGTCGAATCGGAAACGCGCGTGGAATTGGCGCGGTTCATGACCGTGTTTCAGGAAGTTAAGGCCAATTATGTCGAACCGGTCGATGACACGCATCTGATCGAGGGGGCGATACAGGGTATGCTGACCAGCCTCGACCCGCATTCGGGCTATCTGGATTCGCGCGATTTTGCGCAGCTTCGCACCACAACCGACGGCGAATATGGCGGGCTGGGCCTGTCGGTGACGATGGAGGATGGCGCGGTCAAGGTGATTGCCCCGCAGGCAGGCACACCGGCGGACCGCGCGGGGATAAAGGCTGGCGATTTCATCACCCATATTGATGGTGAACTGCTGATCGGTTTTGACCTTGATGAAGCGGTCGAGAAAATGCGTGGGCGCCCCGGCACCAGCATCCGCCTGACCGTGGTGCGCCCCGGGCGCGATGAGCCGATCCAGGCCAATATCACGCGCGAACGGATTGTTTTGCGCCCGGTTACATGGGCGGTGCAAGGCAATATTGGTGTGCTGACCTTGTCGAGCTTTTCGGACAATGTCGGCGAGCAGATGCAAGACGCAATGGCGGCGGTTCAGCGCCAGCTTGGCCATCGGCCGACGGGCTGGGTGCTCGATTTACGCTCTAACCCCGGCGGCTTGCTTGACGAAGCCGTAGCGGTCAGCGACCTGTTTTTGGAAAGCGGCGAAATCGTCTCGCAACGCGGCCGCCGCGCCGCTGATGTCGAACATTTCACTGCGCATACGGGCGACGCGGCGGGCGGATTGCCGATCATTGTTCTGATCGACCAGGGCTCTGCTTCGGCGAGTGAAATTGTCGCAGGCGCATTACAGGATCAACGCCGCGCGGTCATTATGGGCGAAACCAGCTTTGGCAAGGGGTCGGTGCAAACGGTGATCCCACTCTCCGACACAACCGCGCTCAGATTAACCACGGCACGCTATTACACGCCCTCGGGCCGCAGTGTGCAGGAAGGCGGAATTGTCCCCGATATTCGCGTGCCACAAATCTCTGACCCCGATTATCGCACACGCCCGCAATTCCGCGAGGCCGATTTGCGCCGCCATCTGGTCAATGAAACACACAGCAATGCGGCTGCGGCGGAACAAGATGCGACGCCAGACCCGCGTTTCAGCCAAACCGCCGAGCAAGTGCGCGCACAGGGGATTGAAGATTTTCAGATGCATTATGCGCTGGAAACTGTAGCGCGATTGGCGCGTAACCCGCGTCTGGCGAACGAGATGCATCGGCCTGTCTCCGGCCCTGTTCGCCGCAATCGCCGTTAAGGCGATGCGCAGTTTATGGTCCGCGCATTGGCTTGCCTTTTGGGCGCCGGCCCTGTTGCTCGGTGGGGCCTGGTATAGCCAGCTCGTCTGGGGTCTTGCGCCTTGCGAGATGTGTCATTGGCAGCGCTGGCCGCATTATGCGGCGCTCGCCATTGCGCTGCTGGCCCTGTTTGTGCGTGCCCATACTGCGCGGCGGGCCATGGTGAGCCTGGCGGCCATATGCATAGCCATAAGCGGGGCGATCGGCATTTTTCACGGCGGGGTAGAATATGGCTGGTGGGAGGGGTTGACGCGGTGCACCGCGCCCACTGGCGGGTCGCTCGAGGATATTATGAGCGCGCCGCTCACCCGCTGCGACGTGGCGGCCTGGGATTTGTTCGGCATCTCGCTGGCGGGCTATAACGCCATCGTGTCGCTGGGCGTTGCCGGGTTAATCCTGACGCTGCTGCGCCGGGCGCGGGTGGTGCAGCCATGAGCCTGCAACGCCCCCTGTCTCCGTCTGCACGCGCGCGGATGATCCGCGTCGATCAGGCAGGCGAATATGGCGCGACGCGCATCTATGCCGGACAGCTTGCAGTGCTGGGCACGGGCGGCCCCGGGGCTCGTGACATTGCGCATATGCTGGAGCAGGAACGGCGGCATCTCGATTGGTTCAACGCCGAAATGGTGCAGAGCGGGGCGCGGCCAACCGCGCTTGGGCCCTTTTGGCATGTTGCCGGCTATGCGCTGGGCGCGGTGACAGCGGCGATGGGCCCGCGCGCCGCCATGGCGTGCACAGCGGCGGTCGAGACCGAGATTGACCGCCATTATTCGGCGCAGCTTAGCGCATTGGGAGACGCTGACCCGCCGCTATCCACCGCCATCGCCGCGTTTCAGGCCGAGGAGATTGAGCACCGCGACCATGCGATTGCCGCGGGGGCAGAGCAAGCGCCGGGTTATCCCATTCTTTCCGCTGTCATCCGCGCGGGATGCCGCGTCGCTATTCGCCTGGCCGAACGTATTTAAGGTCAAAATCCATAACCACTTGCCCTGCCTGTTCATCTGGGCGTAATCGGGATCAGCCATAGAGGACATATGACGACTCTTTCTCTCCGTTTCGCCGTTGCCGCAGCTTTGATGTTGCCCGCGCCCGCATTTGCCCAGGCCAGCGACATTGCGCCCGCCCCTGTTAATGACGGGACGCTCCGCATCAATCAGGTGACGGTTTATGGCGATGATCCGTGCCCGCAATCCAGCGGCGACGATATCGTAGTATGCGGGCGCCTGGCGGAGGATGATCGCTATCGCATCCCGACGGAATTACGCGGCAACCCCAATGATCCGCAACGCGAAAGCTGGACCAACCGCGTCGAATCGCTCGAGCGCGTTGGTCGGACTGGCACCGACAGCTGCTCGCCCGCGGGGTTAGGCGGCTTCACGGGCTGTATGAGCCAGATTATCGACCGCGCTTATGCCGAGCGGCGTCAAGCGGCGGGGCATGACTGGACCGACGCCATTGAAACGGCGCGCCGGGCGCGCGTCGAAGGTTTTGATGCCGATGCCCAAGAGGTGGAGGCACAGATTCGCCGCGACGAAGAAGCCCGCATTGCGCGCGAGGCCGCCACAGAGGCTGGGGCTGGGACAGGCGCTGAAACCGATCCCGACCCGGCGCCCCTGCCTTCGCCGCTCGCAGTGCCGCCGCCGCGCTGATTAGGGCGCACGGATTGTTAGGACGCGCGGGTCGTTATTGTGTCGACGCGCGGGCAGGCAAAGCTTGCTGCGCCGCAATCCACGCGTCAATTTGCGCCTCCAGCACGTCCATCGGCACCGGCCCCTGTGCCAGCACCGCGTCATGGAATGTGCGCAGGTCGAAGCGCGCCCCTAATGCGCTTTCCGCCCGCGCGCGCAAGCGACGGATCGTCAACTCGCCAATCTTGTAACCAAGCGCCTGCCCCGGCCAGCTGATGTAGCGGTTGACCTCGGCCTCGATATTGGCCTCGGATAGCGCGCTATTGTCGCGCATATAGGCGATCGCCTGTTGCTTGCTCCACCCGCGCGAATGGATGCCGGTATCGACGACCAGGCGGCACGCACGCCACATTTCATAGGACAATCGCCCCATGTCGGTTTCGGGTGTATCGTACAGCCCCTGTTCGATGCCCAGCCGCTCGGCATAGAGCCCCCACCCCTCGACAAAGGCGGTAAAGCCGGTGAAATTGCGCCGCCACATCGGCAGCGGCAATTCTTGTTGCAGCGAGATTTGGTTATGATGCCCGGGCACGGCCTCGTGCATCGACAATGCCGGAATTTCCCACAATGGCCGCTGGTCGAGTTTGGACGTGTTAACATAATAGGTTCCGGCTATTCCCGCGCTCAGGCTTCCTTGCGCATAATAGGCCGTCGTCGTTCCTTCGGCCGTTTCGGCGGGGATTTCACGTATCGTGTAGGGCAGGCGCGGCAGGCGCGTGAACAGGCGGGGCATAAACCCGTCGATCCGCCGCGTAATCCGCGCGACGTTCATCATCAACTCTTCGGGTGTGCGCGCATAATAGCGCGGGTTGGTGCGAAGCTCGGCGATGAAGGCTTCGCGCGACGGATAGCCAGCGCGGGTTGCAACTTCGACCATCTCGGCCCTGATCCGCGCGACTTCACTGAGGCCAAGCTGGTGGATGTCGTCCGCGCTCATACTGGTCGTCGTTTCCTGGGCAATACGAAAGGCGTAATAGCCCGCGCCGCCGGGCTGCGCTGAAACCCCAACGGCCTCGGCACAGTGCGGCATATAGTTCTCGGTGAAATAGCGGCGATGCTCCTCCAGCGCTGGGTTGATCGCCTCGCGGATGATGGTGCGGGCCTCATTCTGCATCGCGGCCCATTGTTCATCCGGAACGTCGTTCGGCCTGTTGCGCAAAAACGGTGCATAGAAACGCGATTGCCCGGCATCAGCAGCCATGAGGCCGCTGATGCCGCTCGCGCTATTGCCCAGCACCGCGCACGGCAGGACATAGCCCCCCGCCACCGCTTGGCGCGTGATGTCGAGCGATATTGCGTTGACGCGCGGATATTGGGCGATCCGCGCCAGATAGCTGCGATAATCGGCAGCGCTATTGAATGGCATGCTGTCAGCCAGACCGGCAAAGCTTTGATGCCATCCGGCATAGGTGGTGAACAGCATCATCCGCTGGCCAAAGCGGTTACCCTCGGCCGTCTCTGACAATTGGCGGCGCATGATAGCGCGGTTGACGCGATCAGCCGGCGCAAGCTCTGTCGGAACGATTGCGTCGAGCCGCGTGACCATTGCCAATGCATCGTTGGCGCGCTGGTCGGCGGCGGCGAGGCTGGGGTCGCTGACCTTGTCGTCATAATCGCGCACCCCCAGTGCAGTCGCATATTCGGGATTGGTGCGGAGCAACCAGGCTTCATAGTCGCGCTGAATGGTGGCAAAATCTTCCGCAGGGCCAGCGAATGCGGGCGCGGAGAGCGAGGCCAGCGCCGCACCTATCGCAAATGCAAGCATGCGGTGAATGCGGTGGATATGGGGTTTCAGGAACATGAGCGAGCCTCCTCATCACGCGACTAATGAACATTGGCATAGTTGCATAGGGCGAAGTGGTTGGCGCGCGACTCGATAAATGGGAACCGCTAGGGAAAGCCGTGCTTTGGCCGCCATCCATGGGTATTTTGATGCGCGCAGCCCCATCGCCAGAGAGCACCCCAAGTCGAATGCGGTGAACAGTTCAATTTTTGCGGTGAAATCGGAAATTCGACCAGCGCGTAAATTGACCCATGGCCGCGATTGTGGATTTCTGGTGTCAACCAACAAAATAGTCGGTGAGGGTCGCCTTGGCTAGTATTTTTCCGCATTCGCGGGCGCAGGATAATTATGGCTCGCCATGGGCGGCACCGCGCCTTGCGCGGGCGATGACCCTGCATGCTTCGCTGGCCGTGCTGGCTTTTGCTGCGATACAGCTATGGGGTGTTGTCGCGCTTGCCGATCAGCCGGGCGGGCGCATCTTGCCATTTTTAGCGCTGCTCTTTCTGCTATTGGCCGCGGTGCCATTTGCCCGTCACATTGAGCGTCGCTGGCATGGGCTTGCCTCCTCAGCTTTGCCCTCGGCGGGACTTGAGGGTCGCTTTCGGCGCGATCGCGGCCGCCTGTGGCGGATGGCCTTGTTGGTCCCCACCATCTGGATTGGGGCTTTCGGGGCGGCGGCAGAGGCATCTAGCTTGTTCTAGCGCCTGTGCGCCCCTATCGGGGGGTGATGACTTCCGGTGACACATTACCCTCGACAGATATTTTGCCGTCGATTGACCGTTTGATGAACCGCGCCAACGATGCCGTCGCGCGGGCTGTCCGCGCTGGTGCTGACGCTGCCGAAGTGTCGGTGCGCGCGCATAGCTCAACCTCGGTCAATGTGCGGCTCGGCAAACTTGAGGATGTGGATCATTCCGAAGGCGGCGATTTATCGCTTCGCCTGTTCATCGGTCAGCGTGTCGCCAGCCTTTCCACCGCTGATGCCAGCCCTGCGGCGCTTGATATTCTGGTTGACAGGGCAATCGCAATGGCACGGATTTCGCCTGAAAACCCCTGGGCAGGGCTGGCACCAAGCGCGCTATTGGCAAGCGGGGCATTGCCCGACCTCGATCTTTTCGACCATGGAGCAACCGTCACACCTGAAAAATTGCGCGACATGGCGCATGCGGCGGAAGACGCGGCCAGGGCTGTTGCCGGAGTAACGAACAGCGAAGGCGGCGCGGCCGCAGCCAGTCAATCGGCGCATGCGGTGGTCACTAGCCAGGGGTTTGCGGGCGGCACAAAGGGCAGCGGATATTCTGTTTCTGCCAGCGTCATCGCCGGAACAGGCAGCGATATGCAGCGCGATTATGATTGGCACAATGTGCGGCATCTCGGCGACCTTGAACCGGCGCCAATGATAGGAAACCGAGCGGGAGAGCGGGCTGTCGCGCGGCTGAACCCTGGCTCCATGCCCAGCGGGCCACTGCCCGTGCTATTTGACCCGCGGGTTGCCGCGTCGCTGATTGGCCACGCCATCAGCGCGATGATGGGCCCGCTTATTGCCAAAGGTTATAGTTTTTTGGCTGACCATGAAGGCGCCAAGATTTTTTGTGACGAAATCACCCTGCTCGACGATCCGCACCGCATGCGCGGCCTGCGCAGCCGCGCTGTTGACGGCGAAGGCTTGCCCACGCAGGCGAGCGCGCTGATTGATCGCGGCGTAATCGCGCCATGGCTGTGTGATGTCGCGTCCGCGCGCCAATTGGGCAGGCAGCCAACGGGGCATGCCAGCGGCAGCGGTGGCGTTACGACCGGCAACTTATCGATAGCGGCCGGAGCCTGTGACCGTGCAACGTTGATGGCAGACATCAAACAAGGCGTGCTGGTGACCGAATTACTGGGCCAGGGGGTCGATCTGTTGACGGGTGATTATAGCCGCGGTGCTTCTGGTTGGCGCATTGTCGATGGCGAGATTGCCGGGCCGGTTACGGGTTTCACCATCGCGGGGAATCTGCTTGCCATATTCGCCGGTCTTCGGGCTGCCAATGATGTCGATCGCCGTTATTCTACGCATGTGCCAACATTGAGAACAGACGCCATGACGGTGGCCGGTGACTGACGAAATACTACCGATTGAGGCAATCATCTCTGCTGCGCGCGAAGTGGGCGATGCCGCGCTTGGCGCGTGGCGGCATTTGCGCGACGGCGGCGATCTCGATCATTGGCGCAAAGCGGATGAGAGCCTGGTTAGCGAAGTCGACATAGAGACCGATCGGCGGCTTAAGGCCATTCTTGGCGCGGTTGACCCACAAGCAGGCTGGTTGTCCGAAGAAAGTGCCGACCATCCCGATCGCTTGTCGCGTCGCCGCATATGGTGTGTCGATCCGATCGACGGCACGCGCGATTTTTTGCGCGGGCGCGCGGGCTGGGCGGTGTCGATTGCGCTGGTCGAAGCGGGGCAGCCCGTGCTCGGCGTGCTTTATGCCCCGGCACGCGACGAATGCTGGGTGGCGACGCGTGGTCAGGGTGCAATGCTCAATGGCCGGGCTGTGCAGGCGGGTAACCGCACCTCGCTGCCGGGAGCGCGGGTGCCGGCGACCAGCCTGCCTAAAATCGACGCCGATTTGTCGATGGTTGATCAGCCCAACTCTATCGCGCTCAGGATGGCGATGGTTGCGGCGGACCGGGCAGATCTGGTCGCGACTTTGCGGTGGGGCTTTGAATGGGACGTGGCAGCTTCGGCGTTGATTGTGGCAGAGGCCGGCGCGCGCGTCACCGATGCCTTTGGCGCTGGCCTTGCGTTCAACACGCCGCGCGCGCAGGCGTTCGGCGTTATCGCCTGCGTACCTGGTATCCATGATGCGGTGGTAGAGCGATTGAGCGATCGGGCGCAGATACTCGTTCATCAATAACTCTGCACCCCCCGCTTGACATGGCACCCCGAATCCTCCTAACGGCAGCGCATCACAGAACCGAAGGACGGTTGACGGCTTGCTATGCGTGAGTCGCCAGCCGTGTTTTGTGTTTTGAGTTAGGGCAGTTTTCGCTGTCTGTTCAACGCTTTGAGATGGGGCCAATGCCACACGGCCCTGTGGAGCAGGAGAAATAGAGACCATGGCACGTATCGCGGGCGTCAACTTGCCCACCAACAAGCGCGTGATTATCGCGCTACAATATATTCACGGAATCGGCCAAAAACACGCCAAGGATATTGTGACCAAGGTCGGAATAGCCGAAAATCGGCGTATTCAGGACCTGTCGGACGCCGAAGTGCTTCAGATTCGCGAAACAATCGATGCGGACTTTACCGTAGAGGGTGACCTTCGCCGTGAAGTCGCAATGAACATCAAGCGTTTGATGGATCTCGGCTGCTATCGCGGCCTGCGCCATCGCAAGGGCTTGCCGGTTCGTGGACAACGCACGCACACCAACGCGCGCACCCGCAAGGGCAAGGCAAAGGCAATCGCCGGTAAGAAGAAGTAACAAGCGAGTGGCCGTCCGGGGGACGGGCACGAGACGTTACTCCGCCGGAGGCACCTGTCGACAATAAGCGACGTCGCCGAGTTTCGATATTCAATTTCAGGGATTTCCATCATGGCCCGCGAACCACAGCGCATTAAACGGCGCGAACGTAAAAATATCACTTCTGGCGTGGCACACGTCAATTCGACATTCAACAATACCATGATCACCATCACCGATGCGCAGGGGAACACCATCAGCTGGTCGTCCTCGGGCACGATGGGGTTTAAGGGGTCGCGTAAATCGACACCCTATGCGGCACAGGTGGCAGCGGAAGACGCTGGCAAAAAGGCGGCTGAGCATGGCATGCGCACGCTTGAGGTCGAGGTCAAAGGCCCGGGCGCTGGCCGCGAATCGGCGCTGCGCGCGCTTCAGGCCGCTGGCTTTACGATCACCTCTATTCGCGATGTCACGCCGATCCCGCACAATGGTGTGCGGCCGGCCAAGCGTCGCCGCGTTTAAGTATTCGACTCCGCGCGCGGCTGGCGGGCTGCGCGGTATCGGGGTCGGCAGATGGAGTTGTTCGAGCGGGGCTCGACATTTTCATCCGCCCAGTTCCGTCGATTTGAACCCATAGGGGATGATGATGACTGTCAACAGCAAGAACTGGCAGGAACTCAAGAAGCCAGCTGGCCTCGAAGTTAAAGAGGGCGGCGATTCGAGCCGCAAAGCGACTTTTGTGGCTGAGCCGTTGGAACGCGGTTTTGGTTTGACGCTGGGCAACGCCCTGCGCCGTGTTCTTTTGTCTTCGCTGCAAGGCGCCGCGATTACATCGATTAAGATCGAGAATGTTCTCCACGAATTTTCCTCGCTCGCTGGTGTGCGTGAGGACGTGACCGACATCGTTCTCAACGTCAAACAGATCGCGCTCAAGATGGAGGGCGATGGGCCAAAGCGGCTCCAGCTTTCGGCGACAGGCCCGGCTACGGTGACGGCTGGCGATATTTTGGTTTCGGGGGACATCCATGTGATGAACCCTGGCCATGTTATTTGCCACCTTGATGACGGCGCAACGCTGAACATGGAGCTGACCGCGGATAGCGGCAAAGGCTATGTCGCTGCATCGGGCAACCGCCCGGTTGACGCGCCTATTGGCCTGATCCCGGTGGATTCGCTATACTCGCCAGTGCGTCAGGTCGCCTATAAGGTTGATAACGCCCGCATCGGCCAGGAACTGGACTATGACAAATTGCTGCTGACCATTGAAACAGATGGCACGGTGACCCCTGAGGACGCAGTGGCCTATGCCGCGCGCATTTTGCAGGACCAGCTCAGCGTGTTCGTGCACTTCTCTGATGCTGCGGTCGAAAGCCCGCGTATCGGGCTGGCGGCAACGCCTGCGGCCGGTGGTGATACCGACACGAATCAGCTTAACCGCTTCTTGCTCAAGAAGGTGGACGAGCTGGAACTCTCGGTTCGCAGCGCCAATTGCCTCAAGAATGTCAACATCATCTATATCGGTGACCTGGTCCAGGAAACCGAAGCAGAAATGCTGCGTACCCCGAATTTTGGCCGCAAATCATTGAACGAAATCAAGGAAGTGTTGTCGTCGATGGGGCTGCGCCTGGGTATGGACATTCCCGGCTGGCCGCCTGAAAATATCGAAGAGATGGCCAAAAAGCTCGAGCAGGAATTGCTCGGCTAAACCATTTTGCCCCTCTCCTTTAGGGGGGAGGTTTGGGGTAAGGGGCCGCCCCCGAAACGGCCTGGCACGGGGAACCTCACACGGCCCCGCTGACAAACGCCCACCACTAGGCCCTGCCTGGGGGAGGCAACGGAAGGATTATTTATGCGTCATAAAGTTGGTGGGCGTAAGCTCCAACGCACTTCGGCTCATCGTATTGCGCTGTTCCGCAACATGTCGGCCGCGCTCATCAAGCATGAGCAGATCACGACCACCCTTGCCAAGGCCCGCGAACTGCGCCCCTATATCGAAAAGCTGGTTACGCTGGGCAAGCGCGGCGGCCTGTCCAATCGCCGCCTCGCGATGAGCCGATTGATGGACGAAGCGCAGCTCAAAAAACTGTTTGAGGTTTTGGCCGCGCGCTATGCGGACCGCCCCGGCGGCTATACCCGCGTTATCAAGGCTGGTTTTCGCGCCAGCGACGCGGCCGCGATGGCGGTGATCGAATTTGTTGACCGCGATGTCGACGCCAAGGGGCTGGATAGCGGGCCGGTGATGGCTGACGAGGACGCGGACGACGCGGCGTAAGCCACGTTTCACGGAAATTGCGAAGGGTCGGGAGGAAACTCTCGGCCCTTTTGCGTTGGGCTTTACGGGGGGCTTTGCAGGTTTCGGTAGCATTTTAGGCGCTTGACAATCGCGCAGTAATTTCTGATAATTCTGTAATGACAGAAATTAGAGAAAAAACTGCTCCCCCGCCTGCTTCGCCGCCAGCCTCGGTCAGCGTCTCCCTGTCGCGCGCCGTGGCCGAATTTGTCCTGCAATGGGGCGAGCTGGGCAAGCAATGGGGAGTCAGTCGCTCGGTCGCACAGATCCACGCGTTGCTCTACCTCTCCGACCATCCCCTGACCGCCGAAGCGATTGCCGAGGCGTTGGCGATGGCGCGTTCGAATGTGTCGACATCCTTGCGCGAATTGCTCGAATGGCGGTTGGTCCACCGCGTGCCATTGATGGGAGATCGGCGCGAACATTTTGCCGCAGAGCAGGATATATGGGCGATGGTGACGCGGATAGCGGCGGGGCGCAAGGCGCGCGAGATCGACCCGGCAGAGGCGGCGCTCAAACAATGCAGCGCGCTGGCCGATGGCGACGCATCGATCAGCGATGGCGCCAGAGCGCGGCTTGATGCGATGCTCGGCTTTGTCACAACCATGTCATCGTGGCACGACCAGATGATGACTGTCCCGACGCCGGTGCTGATGGCGCTGATTAAAACGGGCACGGGGGTGACCAAGCTGGCGGGCCTGGCGGGCAAGCGGAAGGAGTAGCACCATGGCACAAGCCCAGAAGGCGGCGCATCACAGCAAAAACGCGCTGCGCGGTGCGGCGCCCGAACTTCGCATGTCCGAACTTCGCATGCCGGACATTAGCACTGACCTGCGGTTTCGGATGCTGCTGGGCGAGGAGGCATGGGCGCACCTGCCCGCAGCGGTGCAGGCGCGCTTTTCCAAACGCCTGGAGCCGGGCGCGGTCGCGCTCTATCGCGGCGAAGTGATCGAAACCCGGCTCAACCGCATGGGGTGGTTGCTGGCGCAATTACTGCGACCTATGGGTGCGCCGCTCCCGCACCATAGGGCAAATGGCGGCGCGGCGGTGGTTTGCGTGTCCGATGACAGCGCAACTGGCGGGCAATGCTGGTCGCGCCTCTATACCAACTTGCACGGCCTGCCACAGGTTATCCATAGTGTTAAGGCTTTTGCAGGGCCGAGCGGGCTGGAGGAGCGGGTCGGCCTGGGTATCGGTATGGCGCTCGACGTAGAGACGTCGCGCGACGGCCTGACGTTCACCAGCGCGCATTATTTCTGGCAGGCGGGCCGTGTGCGGTTGCGCCTGCCAGGCTGGATGACCCCCGGGCAAACCACGGTTATCCACCGCGACCTGGGGCGCGGCCACTTTGCGTTTGACCTGTCTGTGCGACACCCGCTGCTGGGCGAGTTGGTGCATCAGCACGCTGTGTTTCAGGATCAA
>JBEBJX010000066.1:0-11808 GCA_040079655.1 Sphingopyxis sp.
CCCTCCCCCTCCGCAAGGGTGATATCGGCCATGTCGCCAGCCAATATTCCCCCCGACATCCCCTATGCCTATGCGCGGCTCCATGGCGCATTGCTGTCTGCTGATGACAAAGGGCCAAAAATACTGCTCCGCGATGGCGCTGACCCATCTGTGTTGATCGAGTTGCGCCTCCATATCGGCGAGCCCTTTACCGTCGAGCGCGTTGAAACGGGTGCTTTCGACACGCTGCTGGCCCAACGCTATGCCATGGATTCCAACGCGGCGATGGTTGGCACCATCGGCGCGGTAGGGGCTGTCGGTGTCGACAGCCTCGATATTTTGGCCAGCGACCTGCCCACCGCAGAAGATTTGCTGGGCAGCGCCGACGACGCGCCCGCCATCCGCCTGATCAACGGCATCATCGCCGATGCCGCGCGCCAGGGCGTTTCAGACGTGCATATCGAGCCCTATGAGAGCGCGCTCGTGGTCAGGATGCGGATCGATGGTGTTCTATCCGAAGTGTTACGCATGCCCCCGCATGTTGCGCCGGTTCTGGTCAGTCGGATCAAGGTGATGGCACGGCTCGACATCGCCGAACGCCGCCTGCCCCAGGATGGCCGTATATCGCTGACGCTGGGCGGGCGGATGATCGATGCCCGCGTCTCCACGCTGCCCGCGCGTGGCGGCGAGCGTGTGGTGTTGCGCCTGCTCGACAGCGAAAATGCTGGGATATCCTTTGATGAGCTGGGCTTGACGGGCGATGCCGACGCGGTGTTGCGCGCTGCCCTGGCGCAACCCAATGGCATCATCCTCGTCACTGGCCCGACAGGATCGGGCAAAACGACCACCCTCTATGCGGCGATGAAGACGCTCAATGATGGCAGCCGCAACATCCTGACGGTCGAAGATCCGGTTGAATATGCGGTCGATGGCGTCGGTCAGACTCAGGTGAACCCCAAGGTCGGGCTCACCTTCGCTGCGGGCCTCCGCGCCATTTTACGCCAAGATCCTGATGTGGTGCTGGTTGGCGAAATTCGCGATCGCGAGACCGCAGACATTGCTGTGCAGGCGTCTCTGACTGGTCATTTGGTCCTGTCTACAGTCCATACCAATGATGCCATCGGCGCCATCACGCGGCTGCGCGATATGAAGATCGAGCCATTCCTCATTGCGTCATCATTGCGCGCGGTTATCGCCCAGCGGCTGGTTCGCCGGCTGTGCCCTGAATGCCGCGTGGCCGCACCCGCAGAGCCAGGCGTGGCGCAGACCCTGGCCCTTCCCCTTGGCACACCGATTGCGCGCGCTGCTGGCTGTTCTGCGTGCGGAAATAGCGGCTATCGTGGGCGGATAGGCGTGTTCGAGGCCATTCGCATTGATGATCGATTGCGCGCGATGATCAATGACGGCGCTGATGAAGTGGCGATTGAGGCCCATGGCTTTGCCCATGCGCCAACATTGGCTGCGTCTGTTCGTGCGCTGGTCATTGCTGGTGAAACCACGGCCGAAGAGGCCCTTCGCATTTCTCGCCAGGAAGAGATTGAAACGGAAGCGGCCCATGGCTGAGTTTCGCTATCTCGCCATAGATAGATCGGGCAATGAAAAGCGCGGGCAGATAAGCGCTGATGACCACAATGCCGCCGAAGCCCAGCTGACCCGGCGCAATCTTTATGTGGTGGAATGTGCACCAGGCGGACAGGCGAGGGTCAAAACGCCCTTGTTGCGGCTGACGCGCACCAAACTCAGTCAACAAGAACTGGCGCTGTTCACACGCCAATTGGCGACACTCACCGAGGTCAGCCCGCTGGAAGAAGCACTGCGTACCACCGCTCGGCAATCAGAGGCCGTTCATGTTCGCACGATAGTTCACGCCGTCCACAGCGGCGTTATAGAAGGACGCCGCCTTGCCGACGCAATGGGCCGCGAGCCCAAATCCTTCCCCCCGCTTTATCGGGCGATGGTCGCCGCTGGCGAAAGCTCGGGCACAATCGGCACTATCCTCGATCGACTATCCGCTCTGCTAGAGCGACAGGCCGAAGTCCGTGGCAAGCTTGTCGCAACACTCGCATACCCCATCGTGCTGGCATTTGTGGCGCTCAGCGTCATCGCCGCGTTGATGATCTGGGTAGTGCCCAAAGTCGTCGAGCAATTCGACACGGTTGGCCAGCAATTGCCGCTGCTCACACGGATCATCATCGCGCTATCGGGCTTCGCCAGCCATTGGTGGTGGGCCATGCTTATCGGCATCGGCGCGGTCACTGCGCTCGGCACCTGGCTGCTCCGCCGCCCCGGTCCGCGCTTGGCGGTTGATGGCTGGTTGCTGCGGCTGCCATTGGTCGGGCGGTTAATCCGCAATCTGCACGCCGCCCGCTTTGCGCGCACTCTGGGCACAATGGTCGCCAGCCGTTTGCCGCTGGTGGAAGGGTTAAACCTCACCATCCCGACCATCCATAACCGCGTGCTAGCGAGCGCAACCGCCAATATTCGCGAAAATGTGCGCTCTGGCGGCAGCCTCTCTGCCGCAATGCGCCAGACGGCGATGTTTCCGCCCTTGCTCGTCTATCTCACCGCCAGCGGCGAAAGCTCGGGCCGACTTGACACGATGCTGGAACGCGCTGCGGACTATCTCGAATCCGAATTTGATCGCTTTACCTCGACCGCTATGGCTTTGCTCGAACCCTTGATTATCGTCGTCATGGGGGTCATCGTCGCGTTGATCATCCTCGCCATTTTATTGCCGATCCTGCAACTCCAGCAACTGACCGGAGCATAGATATGAAACGCCGCCCCCGCCCAAATCACCCGTTACAAGCTGGTTTCACCCCTACGCTGCGCTCCGCCGAACACGGCTTCACGCCCTCGCTACGTTCCGCCGAACACGGCTTCACGTTGACCGAACTGATGGTCGTATTATTCATTCTCGGCCTGTTATCGACCATTGTCCTCATCAATGTCCTGCCAAGCCAGGATCGGGCTATGGTCACCAAGGCGCGCGCAGACATCGCCACATTAGAATCGGCGATGGAGCAATATCGGCTCGACAATCTCACCTACCCCAGCGGCGCCGACGGGTTGGAAGCACTGCGCACCGCGCCGGCGGGCCTTGCCGACCCCAGCCGCTATCGACCCGGAGGCTATATCCGTCGCCTGCCGCAGGATCCGTGGGGACGGCCCTACCAGATTGTCGCTCCCGCCCCCGACGGCGCGCCTTTCGCCATATTCTCGCTCGGTGCCGATGGCGCCCCTGGCGGCACAGACGACAAAGCGGATATTTATGGCGGGGATGACTAAACACGGCTTCACGTCCTCTTGGCGTTCTGCCGAACACGGCTTCACGCTTGTGGAACTGATGGTCGTACTGGCCATTCTCGCACTGGCGTCAACCGCCGTTATTCTGACGGTCCGGCCGGGCGAAGGCAGTGCGGATGCACAGGCCGCACAGTTTGCGAGGCGCGTTGCGGCATTGCGCGATCGCTCGGTCATAGAAGGGCGGAGCTATGGCCTGTGGGTCACCGCATCGGGCTATGGCTTTGAACAGCGCAGCGATGGGCAATGGCAACCGCTCGCCGAGACGCGGCTTTCCCAGCGCAATTGGGATGCGGGAACCACCGTAGCCGCCAATGGGGCCGCGCAGGCACGGTTGGCTTTCAACCGTATTGGCCTGCCGGCTCGCCCCCTCACGCTTGAGCTAAGGACAGGCGGGGACAGTGCGACGATCCGCATCGATGCCAGCGGCGATGTGGTGGTCCGATGAAGAGGCGCGGCTTCAGCTGTTCTTGGCGACCCAAAGAAAACGGCTTCACGTCATCATGGCGTTCCGCCGAAAACGGCTTCACGCTCCTCGAAATGCTGGTTGCTTTGGCGGTCTTGGCGATGGCAGCGCTGGCGCTGGTCAGGCTTGATGCTTTCACAGTCCGGTCGAGTGCTGCGTTGAACAGCAATGCCGTCGCAATGATCGTCGCCAATAATGTTGCCACCACATATCTCACCGACCCTGCGCCGCCGACCATCGGCAATAATGCGGCCAGCGTGGCCAACGGCGGGGTCAACTGGCGCGTTGCCACCCGCGTCGCGGCCACCGCAGACCCTGGCCTGTTGCGGATAGATATCCGCGTCGATGGTGTCGGCGGCGGGCATGCCACCCTCACCACCATCAGGCCCGCTGCATGAGCGGACGGAAACATCTTGATTTGGGCTTTTCGCTAGTCGAAATGCTGGTCGCGCTCAGCATATTTGCAATTGTTTCGACGGCGGGGGTCATGCTGTTGCGCACCAGCATTGATACACAGGGTGCCGTTGCTCGCCAGTTGACCGCCGATAGCGCAATTTCGCGTCTGCACGCGTTGTTGGCATCCGATCTACTTGCGGCACAACCGCGGCCCAGCAGAGCGCCTGATGGAAGTTTGCGCCCAGCCTTGGTCGGTAATGCGGCAGAGATGAGCGTCGTTTATGCGAGCGAAGGCCATGGCGAAGAAGCGGGAGTTGGCCGGGCCACCTATCGCCTGCTTGATGGAGCGCTTGTTCGCGATGGCACAACACATATTGATGGCGAACGAGCGGGGGAGCCCGCAATCATCGCACGCAATGTCACGGCACTCAGCTGGCGCTATCGCGGGGCAGGCGGCTGGAGCGCAAACTGGGCTCCGAACCGCCCCGACCGCCTGCCACGCGCCGTTGAGCTCATAATTGCGCGCGACCGCCAACCAGCACTAACGATGCAATTTCTCGTCGCCCCCGACGGGTTGCCCACTCCATGACCCCCAACCGCAAAATCTGGCACCGCCTTCGACAGGCCGAGCATGGCGCGGCATTGCTCACCGTGCTGTTGATTGTGGCGGTGATGGCTATCGTTTCTGCCAACGCCATCGAACGGCTCACGCTCGCCACGCGCCTGGCGCAAAGCAGCAGCGCGATCAATCAAACGCGCCATTTTCAATTGGCCGCTGAGGCGCTTGCTCTTCGCCGCATTGACACGCTGACTGCGACGTCTCGCAGTCAGGTAACACTAGAGGGGGGGTGGCTCGATCGCCCTTATGCCCTACCTCTGCCGAATGGCGGCAGCGCCGAATTGCGCATAACCGACAGCGGCAATTGCTTTAACCTCAACAGCCTGGTGTCGGATGCTGCCGCCGGTATCCCTGCTCAGCGGCCCATAGCAATCGAACAATTCATGGCACTCATGCTGGCGCTTGGCCTGCCGCGCGAACAGGCTTCGCGCATATCTGGGGTGGCGGTGGATTGGATCGACGCCGATCAAACCACTAGCAGCGACGGGGCAGAGGATAGCGTTTATGCCAATTCGGCTATGCCGTTTCTGACCGGAGATCGCCCATTGACCGATGCATCGGAAATTAGGGCCATGGCGGGCGTCACCACAGCGCACTGGTCGCGCCTATCGCCATGGCTATGCGCTTTGCCCACCAGCGATTTATCGCCGATCAACGCTAACACATTGTTGCCCGAACAGGCACCTTTGCTACAAATGCTGTTGCCCGGCAAAATTGACCCAGCCCATGCCCGCGCCCATATCGCTGCTCGGCCCGCCAACGGTTATGGCCGGATGGAACGATTCTGGCAGGAGGCGGCGCGCGATGGCACACCGCCGGTCGGTGACGTCGCATCACAGGTTAAATTGACGACACGCTGGTTTCGGTTGCGCACGCGCATTAGGGTGGGCGATGCTACATTGACCGCAAGCAGCCTGATTGATGCGGGCGAAAACAATCAAGCCGCGCGCGTCGTTCGGCGCGCCTGGAGCCCGGAGTTGTGAGAGCCAATATTTTGAAGGGATCGCGGAATTGAAATCCGACAATGCCATTGCCATTGCGTTGCCGCCGCCCGGCGCCACGAGCGACTGGCCTGTCTGCTGGTGGCGTATGTCTGGCGGTCAGCTTGTGGCCTCTGGCGAGGGTAGCAGCGCGCTCGGCTCCACCCAAAATGCCCACCTGATCGGGCTGGCACCGACCAGCGGTATTGGGCTGCACAATTTTGACCTGAATGGGCTGGCGGCGCGCCAAGCCGCAGCAATAGCCAGGCGCACTATTGCGGAAGGCGGATTGATTAGCGCCGATGCGCTGCATGTGGTGGCTGCAAAGGACGGCAATTTTGTCAGTATCACGCAAAAAACGATGCAAGAATGGGCGGCATGGGCCTCAGATCATGGCTTTAGCTTTGATTCTATCGTCCCCGCCGCATTGTTGATCGACAGTGATGCTGCCCCGGTGCTTCGGGTCACCCTGGGCCGCGAAAGCTTTATTCGCTATCAGAGACACGCCTTTGTTGCCGAAACCTCGCTAATCGAAGCGCTGGTGGGTGATGCGTCGATAACCGATGTTCCGCAACAGGCAATAGAGCAGGCCATAGTGGCGGCTTGCGATCACCCGCCCGCCGAACTGATGTCCGGGCCATGGGCGCGATCTTCTGGTCCAATATTCGACACAAGCCGCATCGCCACCATGTTAAAACTGATTGCGGCCCTCTTGCTTATCTCAGTGGCAATACCATTGATCCAATGGGTCAAACTCTCAAGCCACACAGCCACCCTTGACCAGCAGGTGCTGGCCACTGCGGGGCGTGTGCTGTCCCCCACCCCCCCTATTGGCCAGGTTCATAGCGCACTCAATGGCAAATTGGCGGCGATGGGCGGCGGCGGCGCTCTGCTCTCAACGCCCTTGACCGCCCTTACCAAAGCGATGGAAACCGCCCCGACCGCCGCACTCGATGCTTTGGCCTGGCACAATGACAATGTGCTCATTGCAACCTTGGCCGCTCCGCGCAACGAGGATATTCAGCCTGTTCTGGATACCCTCCAGTCAACTGGCTATCGTATCACAGCCACCCCTCGCGCCAGCAGCGACGGGCGCGCTTTGGCTGACATAAGCATAAGGAGCGGGCTATGATCGACACGCTTCGCAATTGGTGGACGAGCCATTCGCTGCGTGACCGATGGGTCATCGGCCTGATCGCCATCACGACCATCATTGTGGTCGCCTGGCTCGGCCTATGGCGCCCGCTGTCTGACGCACTTGACGGTGCTAGAGAAAGTCATGCCATTGCGGTTGAGCGCCACGCCGCCATTGCGGCCCGCGTGCGCGAATATGAGGCGCTGCGCCAAGGCGGGCCACAGCGCACAGCGCCCTCTTCGGGGCGACTGGATCTCATTCTATCGCAATCGGCGGCAGAGCAAGGCTTTGTCCTTTCGCGCAACGATGCTATGGGCGAAGATCAATCGGCCATTGCTATTCCCAGCGCAACCGCCCCAGCGTTGCTCAACTGGCTTGGGGCGCTGGAAGGGCAAGCCATTCTGGCCACCGAACTGGCCATCCGGCCCAACGCAAATGGCACGGTGGCCCTAACCGCCACTATGCGGAGGGCGCGATGACCAAGAGAATTTGGATTACCCTTGCCGTCGCCATCGTCTTTGCGCTTATCCTGTTTTTCCCATTACGGCTGGCGATATCGCTTGTTGGCGGTGAAAATACGGGCATTTCGGCGCGCAACATCAGCGGCACAATATGGGGCGGGCGCGCAGAAGAGGTGCGTATAGGGGCGATCGATCTCGGCTCTCTCGACATCGGGCTCGACCCAGTTTCGCTGCTCGCCGCCAATCTCACTCTGCGCTTCACCCGCACTGAGGGCGCACCCGACGCGCCCTTATCTGGCGCAATCATCCTTGGCCCCAATCACCGAGCGCTCGATCATGTGACTGGGCTGATCCGCGGGTTAGAATCGCCCATTGATGGGCTCATGCTCGACGATTTTTCGGTGCGCTTTGCCGATGGTCGTTGCAGCCAGGCGAATGGCCGCATCCAGGCTAAGCTGGCGATGAATATTGCAGGCCTCGATTTGCGCCATGGCCTTTCGGGCACCGCGACGTGTCGTAACGATGCGCTGTTTGTGCCGCTGCTGGGGCAGTCGGGGATGGAGCGGATCAACGTGTCGGTGGATGGTGATGGGCGTTATACCGCTGCGCTCAGCATAAGGAGCCCAGATCCCATGCTTGCGGCTGCGCTCGCGGCCACTGGTCTAACCGCGACGAACGACGGATTTGGCATGACGCTGCGGGGGCAGTTCTGACCCTGGTCACGCTCCATCTCCATCTGCCTCAGCCGCTGGCAGCCGCGCTGGGCGCTTTCGCGGGGGCTGTTGTCGGCAGTTTCATCGCCACCATTGCGCTCCGCTGGCCACAGGGCCGCAGCATGATGTGGGGTCGATCGGCGTGCGATGGCTGTGGGCGTGTGCTGTCTGTGCGCGATCTCATCCCCATTGTCAGTTGGGTGATGATGCGCGGAAAATGCCGAACCTGTGGTTGCGCCATTGCGCACGAGCATATCATCATCGAAATCGCAGCCGCAGCTATCGGCGCGGCAGCGCTGGTTTTCGCACCACATTTGGGCGGCGGCGCGCTGGCTTTGCTCGGCTGGCAATTGCTGCTGCTTGGGTGGCTCGATGCGCGGCACTGGTGGTTGCCACATATTTTGAGCGCGGTGTTGGGTATCAGCGGGCTTGCCCTGGGCGGCGAGGCTATGGCCGCACTGGCGCAAAATGTGAGTTTGACCGACCGCGGCGTCGGTTTTGTTGTGGGATATGCGTCACTTAGCCTGACCGCGCTCGCCTATCGCGCATTGCGGGGGCGCGATGGATTGGGCGGCGGCGATGCGCCAATGCTGGGGGCGATTGGCGCTTGGGTTGGTTGGTTTGCGCTTCCAATCGTGCTGTTTCTTGCTGCGTTAGCGGGCATAGCGATAGCTATCGCGCGCAAAATGCGCACCAACGATCACGAACCCATAGCCAAAATGCGTCTGCCGCTTGGCACCTTGATGGCACTTGCCGTGCCTTTTGCACTGTTGACGCTGCGATTGTTGACGCTGAATTAGCGGCATAATGAGGCGCATTACGGAACGCCAAGCGCTGGTCGCGAAACAGCCCTGCGGTCATAGGGCAGCCAGATGGCAACGCGCGTGCCTTGCCGATCCCTTCTGCATCCAATGTCAATTTCGCCGAGCACTGCCGCGCAACGTGCTTTCATATTGGCGATCCCGTTACCCTCAAGGACTGTATCGGATGTGATACCGGTCCCATTGTCAAGAAATTCGATGCATATCCCGGCGCGGCCATCGCGGTTTTCGGCAACGCAGTTCACGGCAATCTCACTCGCGCCGGCATGTTTGATGCAGTTGGCGACGATTTCCTGAAACATGCGCAGGATATGCAGCGCGTTGGTCGCCTCAAGCCATTCGAATGGTGGGAGAATGTCAACGTGCCAGCGCAAGCCAATGCCGGCCTTTTTCAACTCCGGCTCCATGCGGTAGCGGAAACTGGCGAGCAACAGCGTCAGCTCGCCTTCGGTTGGTTCGAGCGAGTCGATTGCCGCGCGCAGATCTGCAATCGAGTGTTTGAGTGTGTCCACGGTTTGCCCACCTCCCTCCTGATTCTGGGCGACGGCAAGCGCCGTGATCAAGTTGGAACCAATACCGTCATGGATTTCCCGCATCAAGCGGGTGCGTTCCTGCTCGACAGCCGTCAACACTTCAAGCCGCCGCCGCTCGGTTTCGCTTTCCGCGAGTTCCTTGCGGATATGTGCCACGCTCGCTTCCAATTGAGTGCTCAGGTTTTCGGTCGTGTCGAAAGCCAGCAGCACCCGTCGCCCGAGTGAAAAGGCAAAGGCCGAAAACACGACGACGCTGGCATATGGCTGCAACTGGAACCCAGCGCCTTGCCAGGCGTTCCCCAAGAACATCATGTCGTGGAATGACAACAGGATTGCGATGGTGATAGCCACGAACATTGTTAGATTCTCTGCCGAAGGCTGTCGGACGATTGCGATGAAAAAAATGATCGAAAGCAAGAGCGTGAACGGAGCAACAAAGGCGAACGCTAGAAAATCGCTGTGCCCGCTTAGGAGCAGTGCTTCCCTGATCAGGATGAGCGCCAACCCGCCCGCAACAGAAAACCAAATCCAGCGAATTCGGTTCCTCACGTCGAGCGCAGTTACGGTAAAGCAGAAGAAGGCAATGGTCAGCAGAAAGATGCTGATTGATACCATGCTCCACATTGCAGCAGCGCCGATCGCTGGGTCTGTAGCCGAATAATGGAGATTTCGAGTCCACCAAATGATCCCGACCAGCGTGAGCCAGAAAAAACTCTTCTCCTCGCGCCGCTTGAACCAGAACAAGAAAATACTGATGGTAAGCGAAGCCAAAATGCCATTGATGATCTGTGGCCCTAGAAATTGGAGCGCATAGGCGAGGTCGTGTTTATCGCGGATCAGACGTTCGTCGCCAAGGGCCGTATTGCCGAGCCCCAAGCTCCCGCTTGTCTCGGATTCCAGGCGCAGGACAATCTCGTTCCTACCCACATTCAGGGAATCCCTTGGCAAGGGCACGAAGGCCGGTTCGAACGAGGCAAATCGCCGCGCAGCAGGGTCGGAGTAGTTGCGGAAAATTTCCTCACCATTGAGGAAGATGAGATAACGCTCTGGCGTATAGTCGGTGAAAAATGCCAAGCGTCCAGGGGGCAGTTCAGCTGTGTTAAACCGGAGTTTTATCCATAAAACTGCCCCGTTTCGTGCCGCTGCCGTTGGTGCCGCAAAAAAATCATGAAAGGGGAGAGGAGCTCGCTGCCAGCCCGTTGTCGGGATTTGCCTAGCTTCGTGATAGCGGAACTCGGCGGTTTCAAACCGCAGTGTATCGGTGGCGTCATTGGCCGGATGCGGACTGAACCAAATGACCAACAGACAGGCCAGAAGCGCGGCCCCAATCCCTAGCAGCGCCAATATTGCTGGTGGCCAGGCGCGGGGCGGGATGCTCGCCGGTCGGGGTGAAAGCGCCAAGAGCTGGAACAGCCGCCAAAAGGCCATTCAACAATCCCCGGCTCGACGCCTCGAATACAGCTTCGGAGCGCGAGCCAACCTCCAGCTTGCGATAGAGCCGTTTGACATAGGTGCCCACCGTTTGCGTCGAAATCCCCAGCAGGGTCGCGATCTCGGCATAGCTGTATCCACGGGCAAGCAGGCCCAATACTTCATGCTCGCGCTCCGACAGCGCGTCTTGCCCCGTTTCTGGCATTTCGGGGCGAAAGCGTTCGAGCAATTTTCGCGCGATAAAGGGGTTGATGGGCGAGCCGCCGCGCCGGATTTCGCGGATGCCAGGCACGCAATCCCCCAGATTTTCATCCTTCAGCAAATAGCCCTTGGCCCCGGCCTTGATACTGTCCAGCACCTTGCGATGATCGGCAAACATGGTGACGACGATAATGTCGGACCCTGGATGGAGCGTGATCGATTTGCGGATCAGGTCAATCCCCGACCCATCGGGCAAGCCAAGGTCACACATCAGCACGTCATAGCCGCCGCCTTCGACCAGCTGCGCGCCCTCGGCAAAATTGTGCGCGCTGCCCGAAACCTCGATATCGCCACTTTCGCGGATCAAACGGCACAGAAGCGCCAAAACGGCGGGATCATCTTCGATGACGGCAGTCCGAATCATGACATCGTCTCCCCCTCAAAGATTGCCCCCCCTCCAAGGTTTCGGGGCTAGCTTCCCGAGCTTTCATTTATCTATAGCATTATACTGATAGCATCATACAGAATGTCGGCACGTCCCTAATTTATGGGACAGGCGCCGTATTGTAACCTCTGTTTGCGCAGTGTAATTAACCCCGATCAACCTATATAATGCGTTGAAATAGCAGAATATCTGTTGCGGTTCCTTGCGCCACGTCGAAATGATTGTGCGCTGGCCCCCTCGTCACAACGCATTATTTGCCTAAACAGTCGCCGGCGATCGCCTGTCCCCAATCCATGGGACAGACAAGGCATAGCAATTTTGCCAT
>JBEBJX010000067.1:0-11465 GCA_040079655.1 Sphingopyxis sp.
CCCCGCCACCCCCGCCGCCAGGTGCGCCATCAAGCATCGTCAGCACACCGCCCATACCGCCAACGTTGACCTCGGTGGTATAGCGGTCGTTGCCGTCGCGGTCCTGCCATTTGCGGGTGCGAAGCTGGCCTTCGATGTAAATCTTACTGCCCTTGCGCAGATATTTTTCGACGACACCCACCAGCCCATCGCTGTTGATCGTGACATTGTGCCATTCGGTGCGTTCTTTGCGTTCGCCCGTCGCGCGGTCTTTCCAGTTTTCAGAGGTGGCGATTCGCAAATTTGCAATCCGCCCGCCGTTCTGAAAGCTCTTGACCTCGGGGTCCGCGCCCAAATTGCCGATGAGAATGACTTTGTTAACGCTGCCAGCCATGATTTCTATCCCAGTCCAAATGCCACAGCGACCCAATATGTCGCCCCTGCTGCGCCATAGGCCAGCGCGAATAAATAGCCAATCATGAATGCTGGCCATTTCCATCCATTTGTTTCGCGGCGCGTTACCGCAATAGTCGAAATACATTGCGGCGCGAACACGAACCATGCCAGAAAGGCAAGCGCAGTTGCCAAAGACCAGCGTGACGACAGTTTGTTTTCTAGGCGATGCGCCATAGCGACATCATCGCCGCCATCTATGGCATAGGCTGTCGCCAGCGCAGAAACGGCGACTTCGCGCGCAGCCATCGCAGGCAGCAGCGCAATCGCAATGTCATGGTTGAACCCGATCGGCCTGACCACCACTTCGATTGCCGAAGCGATCTGCCCGCCGACGCTATAGTCCAGTTGATTGGCAGTGGATCCGGCCGGCACCTGCGGAAAGCTGAGCATCAACCATAACAGAATATTGGTGGTAAAGATGATTGTTCCAGCACGGCGCAGAAACACGATGGCGCGTTGCCACAAACCCAGCAGTAAATCGCTCAGCCTTGGCCATTGATAGCGTGGTAATTCCATCAATAATGATGTTTTACCGCCGCGTGTGATGGTTCGGCGCAGCACCCATGCCGCCAGCAATGCGGCCAGAACGCCCGTCAAATACAACGCGAATAGCACCACCCCTTGTAACCCCACGCCAAACCCAATGGTGCGGGCGGGGATGAAGGCGCTGATGATGATGGCATAGACGGGCAGCCGCGCCGAGCAGGTCATCAGCGGCGCGATGAGGATTGTCGTCAGCCGGTCTTTAGGGTCGGCGATGGCGCGGGTCGCCATGATGCCCGGAACTGCGCAGGCAAAGCTGGATAAGAGCGGGATGAAGCCGCGCCCTGATAAGCCGATCCGCGCCATCAGCCCATCCATTAAAAAGGCCGCTCGCGCCATATATCCCGATGCTTCGAGCAGCAGGATGAAAAAGAACAGAATCAGGATTTGCGGTAGAAAGGTGATGACGGCCCCAACGCCGGCAATCCCCCCTTCGATGATGAGATCGCGCCAGAACCCCTGGGGCAATATTGCCCTGACCCAGTCTGAAAATATCGCAACGCCGCCGCCCAGTGCATCAATCGGCCATTGCGCCAGGGTAAAGACCGCCTGAAAGATCGCGAACAATATGGCGAGCAATATGATCACACCCAAAATGGGGTGAAGCAAAAGATTATCAATCGCTCGCGTCCAGTTGCGGCTTGGCGTTTCGGAAATGATAGCCTGGCGTGCCAACTGATCCGCCGCCACTGCACGTTGTTCATGTGGAATGCTGATAGCTGTCTGCTGATTACCAGCAATGAGCACGCTATCGAGGCTGTCCAGCAGCGCATCCAGGCCCCTCCGCCTAACCGCGACGGTGGACACGACCGGCACACCAAGCGCCTGTGCCAGGCGCTCAGCATCGAGGATAAGGCCGTCATGTTCCGCCATGTCGACCATGTTGAGCGCAACAATGACAGGTAAGCCCAGTGGCAGTAATTCCAGAACGAAGCGCAGATGGTGGGGTAAATTACCAGCATCGACGACGATAATCATCGCATCGGGGCGGCGCTCTCCGTCCTGACTTCCCACCAAAACATCATGCGTCACCGCCTCATCCGGGCTCGATGGTGTCAGGCTATAGGTGCCCGGCAGGTCGATGAAATCAATAGCCCGGCCATCGGCAAATCGCCCACGACCCGAATGCCGCTCCACCGTCACGCCTGGATAATTGGCGATTTTCTGCCGAGCGCCGGTCAGCGCATTGAACAGCGAGCTTTTCCCCGCATTGGGGTTCCCAACCAGCGCGACCAGTGGAGTGGCGCTGGTCATGGGTTAAGCAACACCGTGAATGCTGCTGCATGTGCACCGCGCAAAACGACACGCATTTTCCCGACCATGACCGCCAGTGGATCACGCGAAAAAAGCGACCCTCGATGCAGCGCCTCAACCGTAACGCCAATATCCAGTCCGAACTCTTGTAATCGGCGCGCTTCGGCCGGGACCAACGCGGGCCAGTCGACCGCCAATATCCGAGCGGGTTGGCCAATGGCCAGACGATCAAGCGTTAAAGGGGTTATCGGATGCACTTGCGAACCATTATCATTATTATACGAAGATGCAACCACTCTGCGTGATTAGCGCGGCGGGTAGCGCAATCGACCAACAAAACGTGCGAGGCTGGGGCGCATTTCGCGGCGTGCCCGCGCGTTCGCTTTCCATTTTTCGATTCTCATCACATTACCAATGCGGCGGCCAAGGAATTCACGCGTTTCAGCATGGTCGACGCTTTCATCATTGATGAACACCGCAATGGTCGATGCATAGACTGCGGACAATGTCATGCGCTTGCTATAATGGTTGAAATCGGTCGCGCTATCGCCCGCCACCCGCCACATAGCGTCTGCGGCCCGCCATCCCAGCTTTGCTGCCTGGGCGACATGGTGTGGCATCGCCAAAATCGACAGCGCACGGCGCAGCGATTCGCGATGTAGGGCCAATATGTCCAGCCGTGCCTCGACCAGCGAGGTAATCCGCTTGGTTATTCCCATTGCGCCAAGCGTTTCGGGCGGTAATTTTGCCGCCATCGCCGCGTCAACATGGGCGAACCAGGCGTCGATCATCATCATTGCCTCACCATCAAAGGCAAGCCGAGCCAGATCTGGGTCGATATGATGCCGCTCTGCCGCTGCATCGACAGCTTTCATGCTCCAACCGTCAAAGGCTGCATTGGCAGCAACGTCATGGATCAGGAGCGCGCGAATTTCATCGAGCGTCAGGTCGGCCTCAATCGGCGCGGGAAATGGAGCGGATGCGGTCATTTCGGTCCCATAGCGGAATGCACTATCGCTGACCAGCAGCGAAGCGCGTTGATCTGCATCAAGTTTTACGCATCGGCAGGCGGACCAGCACCAACGATGCTGCGACCAATAGGGCACCAAGCAATTCGCTCGCGCCCAATCGTTCGCCGTAGACGGCCCACCCGATCAGTGCCGACATGGCGGGCTGTGTCAACAGCGTCAGCCCGATAACCAGCGCCGAAAAATGCGGCAACGCATAGATGAGTAACCCTTGGCCGATAATCTGGCTGGCAAGCGCGAGCCACGCCACATTTTGCCAGTCGTGCGGCCATATTGTTTCGCCCAATGCAAAGGCAAACAGGAGCAGAGGCAACACGCCAGCCGCTGTAGCACTCGCCAGCGCAGTCCATGGCCCTATCGACCCACGTGCGCGCTGCATCGTCAACATGTAGCCGGTATAGAGGACTCCGGCGAGCAGGCATAGCAAATCACCCTCGAAACGCGCCCGGCCCTGATCCGCGCTAGCCTGCATCAACAACAACGCGCCCGAACATGCCAGCATGAGCGCTATCAGTTCCGCCCGCATGGGCCATCGATGCGCCGCAACCAGCGTTGCCACCGCCATGAACAGGCTGGCGCTATTGCCGAACAGCGTCGCGTTGGCCATTTTTGTCTGCAATATGCCAATATGCCAACTCGCCAGATCAGAGGCGAAAAACAGCCCGCCAATGATGGCAAGGCCCATTGCGCCGCGCCAAACAGGCGGCGTCGCCCCGCCCCGTCGCCTTTCCCATAGGGCGAAGAGTAACAGTACGGGCAGCGCCAACGCCAACCGCCAAAAACCCGATGCCACAGGACCGACATCGGCCAGCCGAACGAACAATGGCCCGGTTGCCAACGCCGCATTACCACCCAGCAAGGCGACGAAAGCGATGCGCGGGGCATGCTTGGGCGACGAAAAGTTTTTCTTTGCAACTGTCATGCTTGTTTCATCCATCATCGGCCCCTAACTGAATGGCAAGCAATCGCAAGGAGAGAAAGCCAATGCCGACGCTGTTCGACCCCATCCAACTAGGTGATATTTCCGCGCCCAACCGTGTCATCATGGCGCCATTAACACGCGGACGCAGCGCAGGGGTGCATGTGCCCGTCTCCTCGCTTAAGGCCGACTATTATGCACAACGCGCGACGGCTGGCCTCATCATCGCAGAGGCAACGGGCATCAGCCAAGAAGGGTCCGGTTGGCCCTCGGCCCCTGGCATCTGGTCGGCTGAGCAGGTTGAGGCCTGGAAGCCCGTAACCCATGCAGTGCATGAGGCTGGTGGCCGGATCATCCTCCAGCTTTGGCACATGGGTCGGCTTGTGCATCCCGATTATCTGAACGGCGGACCGCCGGTATCGGCATCGGCCACCACGGCCCCTGGCCAAGCGCACACACCGACGGGGAAAAAGGATTATACACAAGCAAGGGCGTTGCGGCTGGACGAAATACCCGCCCTCATCGCCGACTATGTTCAGGCATCGCGCAATGCCATGGCGGCCGGTTTTGACGGGGTTCAGCTCCACGGTGCCAATGGCTATCTGATCGACCAATTTTTGCGTGATAACAGCAATTTTCGCGACGATGCCTATGGCGGGTCGATCGAAAACCGTATCCGCCTGCTCCGCGAAGTCACGCAGGCCATCGCCGATACAGTGGGCGCGGGGCGAACCAGTGTTCGCCTGTCCCCCAATGGAGAGACGCAAGGGTGCGACGACAGCAACCCCATCGCGCTGTTCACCGCCGCCGCCGCCGCGCTCGACATCATCGGCATCGGCTTTCTCGAACTGCGCGAACAAAAGACGTTCGGAATGTTCGGCACCAGTGACGTGCCGCGCGCCTCGCCCGACATCCGCAAAGTGTTTTCTGGCCCGCTCATCCTCAATCAGGAATATCGGCTGACCAGCGCGAGCGAAGACATCGCCTCCGGCCTTGCCGACGCGATCAGCTTTGGCCGCACCTATATTGCCAATCCCGATCTGGTCGAACGGCTTCGCCAGGATGCGGACATAGCGCCTGACAATTTCCGGACATGGTATTCGGAGGGGCCAGAGGGCTATACCGATTACCCCGTGCTGGAGCGCGCAGCGGTTTAGCCGAAGCGCTGTTTCAGTTCCAGCATCGCTATCGCCGCCTGTGCCGCGCCGCCGCCCTTGTTCATCTGTGCCGGGTCTGCGCGTGTGATGGCCTGCGCTTCATTCTCGGTAGTGAGGATGCCGTTGCCTATAGCAAAGCCATCAAGGGTCAATGCCATGATTCCGCGGGCGCTCTCTCCCGCCACCACCTCGAAATGATAGGTTTCGCCGCGAATAACGACGCCGATGGCGACATAGGCGTCATAGCTGCCCCTCTGGTCGGCAAGCGCAATCGCGCCGGGTATTTCCAGCGCACCCGGGACCGTAATTGTCTCGTGGCTATGCCCCGCCGCCTCTATCGCCGCGCGTGCGCCTGTGATCAGCATATCATTGAAATGCTCGTAAAAACGTGCTTCGACGATCAAGATATGCGCCATAATTAGATTATTCCTTTCCGGGATTTCCGAGTCGCGGGATATTTCACCCCGCTCGAAATCCCTACTCCTCCCCCGGAATGGGGCGTTCACCCACGATGTTCAGGCCATAGCCTTCCAGCCCGACCAGATTGGTGTGGCTCGATGTCAACAGCTCCATCGCATGCACGCCCAGATCGGCGAGGATTTGCGCGCCGATGCCATAGGCGCGAAGGTCCATGCCGCCAGCGCCGCCTAGCTTGGGCGGCTCGGCGCTGAGCGCACCGGGCAGTGGCGGCATGAGCAGCACGATCAGCCCCGCCCCCGCCTCGCCAATCGCTTCCATCGAGCGTTGCAAGCGACGTTTGCGCGGCCCGGCTTGCCCGAGCAGATCATGGAGCACGCTGAGCGCGTGCATCCGCACCAGCGTTGCGCCAGCGGGATCCACCGCACCCTTTTGCAACACCAAATTGATCGAGCCATCGACCATGTTGCGATAGGATTTGATCCGCCAATCGCCGCCATAATCCGACGCGAATGGTTCGTCGGAAACGCATTCGACCAGGCTGTCATTACGACGGCGATAGGCGATGAGGTCCGCGATGGTACCGATTTTCAGGCCGTGACGCCGCGCGAACGGGATGAGGTCATCGAGCCGCGCCATGGTGCCATCGTCGTTCATAATCTCGCAAATCACACCCGACGGATTGAGGCCCGCGAGCCGCGAAATATCGACCGCCGCCTCGGTATGCCCGGCACGGACCAGCACCCCGCCGTCGCGCGCGATAAGCGGGAACACATGCCCCGGCGTCACGATGTCGGCGCGGCCTTTACTGGCATCAATCACCACCGAAACCGTGCGTGCACGGTCGCCCGCCGATATCCCAGTGGTCACGCCTTCGCGCGCCTCGACCGACACGGTAAACGCGGTTTCGTGGCGGGTGCCATTGGCACGGCTCATCAGCTCCAGTCCAAGTTGCTCGACCCGTCCCTTGGTCAGCGTCAGGCAGATCAGGCCGCGGCCGTGCGTCGCCATGAAATTGATCGCGGAAGGTGTCGCCATCTGTGCCGGGATGACCAGATCGCCCTCATTTTCGCGGGCCTCATCATCGACGAGGATGAACATCCGCCCGTTGCGCGCCTCGTCGATTATCTCTTCTGGGCTGGCCATAGGGGATGCGTCGCTGCCATAGGCCAGCCATTCCTCCAGCTTGCGCAGCGTCTCTGCTGTCGGGTTCCATTCGGGCGAATCCATGTCGCGCAAGCTGTTGGCGTGAAGGCCCGCCGCGCGCGCCAGGCCCGATTTGGTGAGGGCGCCGTCCGCCACGGCGGCGCGGACGCGGGTGATGATGGATGTGCTCATGCGCACCGCATAACACATTATAATGTGATGAGTCCAGTATAGATCACATCAGCGCAAAAATCCCGTCATTACCGCGTTATGTCGGTTATTGCGCCGCTTTCATGCATCGCGGCTATCCTGGCCTGTGGTATGACGGTCTGCTCATTATAATAGTCATTTTGCAATGCGCGGCTATCGGCATCACGCTGCGCCCCGCCAAGCCGGGTCGACACCACCTTAGGCAAATCCAGCGTGACCGAACCATCAGCCACCCGCGCTACGCGGATAACGCCATAGTCCGAACCTATGCTATTGCTTGGTGTTCCTGGGAGAAATAGCTGCATATTGACAACATAGATGTCTCCCGCACGCGGATTGGCCGCATATTGGGCGTCGGCATCATCTTCGATGCGCGCCGTGATGGCAATCAGGGCAATCAGCACGCCGACCGCCCCCAAAGCCATGGCCCAGCCAAATCGGTCAAAAAAGGAAATGGGGCTTTTCGATGCAGCCTCGGGCTCCATTTGCTCGGCTCGAATTGCGAAAAAATCGGGCTTGGTCAGCCTTTGCCCATTGCCGCAATGGTCGCAAAATAACAGATGTTGAATCCCTTTTGGCCAACGCAATACATACCATAGATGATGCACGTCATAGGTGACATGAAGCGAAAAGTTGCGCGGTCCATTGCAAATCTGGCACTGGCGCGTGCCCGCCGGCCCAGCGTAAACCGACTTACTCTTTGCCCCCCAAACAAATATCATATTACGACCCCAATTATTTTATAATACCTCATTACGCGAGGGCACCTGTTTTTAGATGCAGCGCGAGACAGTAAGACGCTCTAACTTGCCACAACCGCCCGCAGCCGCATCAGATAGCGCGCGAGGACGTCGATCTCGATATTGACCTGTTGCCCCGCCTGCCAATCGCACAGCGCCGTGACCTCCCAGGTGTGCGGGATGATGTTCAACCCAAATATGGCGGATTCGTTTTCATCCTCGACACTATTGACGGTCAGCGACACGCCATCGATGGTGACAGAACCTTTGGCGGCGATGAAGGGTGCGATGTCGCGGGGCACGCGCACGGCCACGCGGTGCGACCCGCCTTCCTCGTTCACCGAAATGATCGTGCCGACCCCATCGACATGGCCGGTGACGATATGCCCGCCCAGCTCGTCGCCGACCTTGAGTGCGCGCTCAAGGTTGAGACGTCGTCCCGCAGTCCACATGCCAGCGGCGGTTTTCGACAGCGTCTCGGCGCTCGCATCGACCGCGAACCAGCCGGTGCCCTTATCGACCACGGTCAGGCATGCACCCGAACAGGCAATCGACGCACCGATCGCGACGCCGGCCATATCATAACCACAGCCGATGGTAAGGCGCAAATCGCCGCGCTGTTCGGTGCTGCGGATTGTTCCCCACTCCACGGAGCGGATTGTTCCAACGTCGGTGATGATGCCTGTGAACATTTGCCTTAACTCTCTCGAACGCGCTGATAGGTCTCCACATGGTCCTGCCCCAACACCCGCGCATCCGCAAGCCGCCAGCGACCATGGGCAACATTCAGCGCCGCTAACCCGATATCATTCAGCGCCGATCGGCCGCCACCAAGCAAAATTGGCGCGCGGTAAAGGACGAGCGTATCGACAAGGTCGGCAGCCAGAAAGGCGCTGGCCGCGCCTGCCCCCCCCTCGATCAACAGATCATTGATGCCCGCCAACTCCGTGATACCGCCAGGCGAAGATAGCGCGGTCCACCCATCGGGCAGTGTGCTCGCTTTTCGTCCCTCGGACGAGGGGCCATGCGTTAGCATGAGCCGCTGTGGCGATCGGTTTTCAAGCCCAGATAGTCGCACATCGAGCGATGGATCGTCGGCCTCCCACGTCCCGCGACCAACCAAAATGGCGTCGCTCCGCGCCCGAAGCAGGTGCGCATGCGCCCGCGACCTCTCGCCCGTAATCCACCGGCTCGTCCCATCAGCCATGGCGATGCAACCGTCGAGCGAGGTCGCGAGCTTGAGCGTGACGTGCGGGCGGCCAAGGCTCGCGCGGGTCCACCAGCCCGCCATCGCATCGCGCGCGGCATCGGCCAGCACGCCATGCGTCACGGCAATCCCGGCGGCCTCCAGACGTGCCATCCCCTGCCCATTGGTGCGCGGATCGGGGTCGCGAGTAGCTGCGACGACGCGCGCCACGCCCGCCGCAATCAAGGCATCTGTGCAGGATGGCCCGCGCGCGCTTTCATGGGCACAAGGTTCGAGCGTGACATAGGCCGTGGCACCGCGTGCCGCCTGGCCAGCCAAATCAAGCGCCATACCCTCGGCATGCGGACGGCCGCCGCCTTGGGTCCACCCCCTTGCCACCATGCGCCCAGCGTTGACAATGACACAGCCGACATTGGGGTTAGGCGTGGAAAGCCCGCGCCCGCGCGTGGCCAGTGTAATGGCAGCAGCCATCCAGCGCGCATCATCGCCCTGATTGACCTGCGTCGCCATCAACGGGCTGGTGCAGCGGGCACGGCCGATGCCGGCGGTGTTTCCGGTTCTGCTCTTGGCAAAGGCGGGATGGGGCGACCGGCGGCGCGCGCTTCGGCCAAATCGCGCAATGCCTGGTCTATCGTAGCGCGCGCCTCATCAAACTCATCGTGCGCAGCATTTTTGTCATAATCCTGCCCCAGCGCCTTGGCAAACGAGCCATAGGCATTGCGGCGGCGCTCGTTGCGGTCATTGGCTTCGCGCGCGCGGACCAGCCAGTCATGACGAACGTCAAATTCGCTGCGATCAGCTGGCCAGCTTTGCACATATTGGATCGAGCGTTTTGGTTCTTCAACATGATAAAGCGAGCGTGCAATACCATAAAGTACAATCAGCGGGATGGCGATGGAGAGCCCCAGCGCCGACCAACGGTGGGGGCGATCGGCGCGGATATAGTCCCAAAAATCGCGGGCCCCGCCGCCAATATCGGGCATCGCAAACATTTTCATTTTTCAAGCCGACTCCCTTGCCGCCCAGCACGACGACAAGAGAAGCCATAGAGTGTTTTCAAGTTTGATGGAACATCAAACGGCTCGGAAAACACGGTGAAAGATCAAGCGATCATTCGGGCAAGCGAAAGACAACCGTTTGGCTGAGCGTGCTTTCGACCGCCACACCATTGCGGGTTTCGGGCTCAAACCGCCAGCGGCTGAGCGCCTGACGCTCGGTCGTGCGATAAAATGCGGGGTCGGTGCAACCCATGTCGCGCACCGCCGTAACCCGGCCCGATGACGCAATGCTGACGCTAACCGGACAGCGGCCCGTCACCCTTTCGCGCTCAAGCCCGGCTGGATAAGGCGGCTGAAAACTGCCCACATAGCGCGGGTCGCGCCGCGCGGCGATAACCAGCGGCGCAGGGGGAATAATCTCTATCATACCCCCAGTGTCGCCGCCAATGCTTGTTCCCGTCCCGTCAGGCAGGGGAAAATATCCGCTTGGCGGATCCAATATCACTGAGCCATCACTGGTGGGCGGGATATCCACCCGGGGCCTTGGCGTGGTCAGGACAGGGGTGTGATGCGGGTCGGCGCTGGGTTGTGGCTGTGGTTGTGGCGGGGGTGGCACCGGCATGGGATAGTGGATTACGTCAATGGGCGGGGGGCCCTGTGTTAATATTTCGGGCGCGACCAGCGCGGTCATCAATCCGGTGAGGACGACAGCCGCGCCGCCCAGCGCCAAAGCCGCCGAGACAGTGCGGTGCCGCCCGCCAGGCTGATAAAGCGACGGGCCGCCATTTATGGACGGGGTGGCTAGCCCGAGCGCGGATGCCCAATTGTTCGGATTAGCCAATATTTTCAATGCAATGACCATGATGAAACTCCTCCCTTCCCATCGCGCTTCCCCGATGTGACCCGGCCTATCAAGCGGGCCAAAGCCAGCGGGGTTGCCCATTGTCAACGCAGATAAGATGTTACAACATTACACTATTGTCAAGGAATAATTGTCAACACCTCCTGTTGAGATAGGCTGCGCCTTTGATGCTCGCCGACCAGGGTTGGCGGCGTTTTGGAAACGCGAACACAGGATAACCCGCGCTTTGGATAGGTCGCATGGGCTATTACCCGGCCTTTAGCAGGCCGCGCTTAGTATTTAGCGGCGACAGCGAGCCGCGCCATCGCCGTATCGCGCCCGCGGGTCGGCGGGGCCGTGGAATTACGGTGACACGTGCGATAACCCTTAGGGTCAGGACCCTAGATTGACGGCGGGCGGTGATGTATTTATAGGCTTACAGGGTCAAGCATCCCCGATTTTGGCGATTAAATAGTGTATATCGCACCCGTCACCGTAATTCCCGCCTGTCACCGTAATTCCGCCGCCTTGGCGCTAGCGGCATGAGGCGGCTCACATCGGCGTTTGGCA